>NZ_JBBNAH010000427.1:0-15993 GCF_037994325.1 Pseudomonas sp. | reverse complement strand
ACGGTGGTCTTCTACAAAACCTCGTCGTCCCCGCGCAGGCGGGGACCCAGGTGCGAGGAACTCGCAGGCAACACCGTAAAGATTTATGTGCAACACCGCAGAACAAGAACCCCACCCGATAGAGGTGCGGGTCATGAGATCACTTGGCCGCTGGCCATTACTGCCCCGCAATTCAATCAATAACTAAGCCGTCAGGCTGTGGGAGTGTTCCATGCGTAAGTCCTTGCTCAAGCGTGTCTCGCTGTCCCTTGTTCTTGCTGCAGTCGCCACCGGCGCACAAGCCGGTAAATTGTCTATCGGCCACACCACTTGGGTGGGCTACGGCACCCTGTACCTGGCACGCGACCTGGGCTATTTCAAAGATGCCGGTCTCGATCTGGAACTGACCACCATCGAAGAAGCCTCCATGTATATGGCCGCCCAGGCCTCGGGCAAGCTCTCCGGTTCGGCGTCGACCATCGACGAAATCCTTAAATACCGCTCCAAAGACTTCTGCTTTAAAACCGTCGCCGCACTCGATGAAAGCCATGGTGGCGACGGCATCGTGGTGACCAAAGACATCAAAAGCATCAAAGACCTGAAAGGCAAATCGGTGGCCGTCAACGAAGGCTCGGTGTCGCAGTTCTGGCTGTCGTACCTGCTGAAAAAAGAAGGCATGAGCATGGCCGATGTCGAGGTGCAGAACATGACTGCCGATGACGCCGCCAGCGCCTTTATCGCCGGCCGTATTCCTGCCGCCGTGACCTGGGAGCCGAACCTGACCATGGTCAAGCAAAAGGGCACCGGCAACGTGCTGGTCGACAGCAGCGCCACACCGGGCGTGATCGTCGACGTTGTGGCGCTGTCGTGCGATGTGATCGAAAAACAACCTGAGGATGTAAAAGCCCTGGTCGCCGGTTTGTACAAAGCCGTGCAGTACACCAAGGACCATCCCAAAGAGGCTTACACCATCATGGCCAAGGGTGTGGGCGGCTACCTGTCCAAGCCTGAAGACCTCGCCGAAGCGGCCAAGGGCGTGAAGTTCTACGACCAGGCGATGAGCGAAAAACTGCTGGGCACTAAAGGCAAGCCAGGCGATATCGCCGAGATCATCAAAATGGCCAATGAAACCTGGAGCGAGCTGCAAGGCAAGCCGTTCACCGTCAGCTATGACGATTTGGTCGATACCTCGTTCGTCACGCCGTAAGCCCGCCACGCCGCGTGTTCGCGCACGCGGCGTGTCTTTTGCTTTGTTCTTCCTGCCTTGCTTATGTGGAGGTGGCGTTATGGCCACTGTACGTTCCTGGATTAACCGCTGCCTGACCCCCAAGGTCGGCCTGCCGGTAAAACTTATTTTTGCCGCTAGCACCCTGTGCTGGTTGGCGGTGTTGGGCCTGTGGGTGGGCCTGTCGTATGGCGGTGTGGTGCCAACCATGTTTCTGCCCACACCGGGCGCGGTGTTCGACGCGGCGGTGCGCCTGAGCAACGACGGCACCCTGGCCAAGCATGTCGGCGCCAGCCTTGAGGTGGTGCTGATCGGCTTTGCCATTTCGTCCTTGGTGGCCGTGCCCCTGGGCCTGCTGATGGGCAGTTTCCGCATCGTGCAGGCGTTCCTTGAGCCTCTGGTGAACTTTATTCGTTACCTGCCGGTAACCTCGTTTGTGCCGCTGTTTATCTTGTGGATTGGCATCGGCCTGGAACAGCGGGTGGCGGTGATTATCTTTGGCGTGTTTTTCCAGCAGTTGGTGATGATCGCCGACGTGTCCAAGGGCGTGTCCAAAGACCTGGTCAATGCCAGCTACACCCTCGGCGCCACCCGCCGGGATGTGGTGTTCCATGTCCTCGGCCCGGCCTCGTTGCCCGGCGTGCTCGACACCCTGCGGGTCACCATGGGCTGGGCCTGGACCTACCTGGTGGTCGCCGAACTGGTCGCTGCTTCCAGCGGCCTGGGTTACATCAGCCTCAAGGCCATGCGCGGCTTTCAGGTCGACGTGATTTTCCTCGCCATCGCCATCATCGGCCTGCTCGGCCTGATCACCGATCAACTCTTCCGTTTGCTCCGCCTGAGGATTGCCGCATGGGCACAATAGCCTCCACCAAGCCCTATATCATGCCGCCGCTCAGCGAATACGCCGCCGTGGAAAGCCGCTTGAAAGTCGAGGGGGTCAGCCTGCGTTATCAGTCGCCCAACGGGGAAACCTTTACCGCGCTGGATAACGTGTCCTTTGAAGTGCCGGACCAGCAATTTGCCGTTATCGTCGGCCCGTCCGGCTGCGGTAAATCCAGCTTGCTGTACCTCACGGCCGGCCTGGCCGAACCCAGCGATGGCGCTATTTATGTCGGCGGTAAAAAGGTTGAAGGGCCGGGTGCCGATCGCGGCATGGTGTTCCAGAGCTACACCCTGTTCCCTTGGCTAACGGTGCGGGAAAACATTGCCTTTGGCTTGAAGCGTCGTGGCTTGCCGGGCGATGAGATCAACACCATCGTCGAGTTCTATCTCAACGAAGTTGGCCTGGCCAAGTTCGCCAAGCATTACCCCAAGCAACTCTCCGGCGGCATGATGCAGCGCGTGGCGATTGCCCGTGCGCTGGCCAACGACCCACAAATCTTGCTGATGGACGAACCCTTCGGCGCCCTCGACAGCCAGACCCGCCTGCAAATGCAGCAGCTGTTGTTGCAGGTATGGGGCAACGCCAAGAAGACCGTGGTGTTTGTCACCCACGATATCGACGAAGCGATTCTGCTGGCTGACCGCATTTACGTAATGGGCGCCAGGCCTGGGCGGATTAAAGAAGTGCTCGACGTGCCCATCGACCGCCCGCGCAACCTGGACGTGGTGATGGAGCCGGAATTTATCCGCATGAAGCGGCGGATTCTTGAGCTGCTGCATGACGACCTCGCTGAGGTTCATTAACCCCCATTCTTCACCCACACACCGTCATTCCAGCGCAGGCTGGAATCCAGAATTTCGCAGGAATACGTCGGTGGTTCTGCAATCACCGCGCCTGGATCCCGGCCTATGCCGGGATGACGGTGATTTTGGTACAGACCGAGGCCATCCATGTCTGAGCAATTCGACTACATCATCGTCGGCGCCGGCTCGGCCGGCTGCGTATTGGCCAACCGCCTAAGCGCCGACCCTAGCGTCACCGTCTGCCTGCTGGAAGCCGGCGGCAGCGATGCCAGCCCACGGGTGCAGACCCCGGCCGGCACCATCACCTTGTACAAGAGCAAAATCTTTAGCTGGAATTTCTTCTCCACGCCGCAAAAACAGCTAAACAACCGCCGCCTGCATACGCCCCGTGGCAAGGCCTTGGGCGGCTCCAGTTCGATGAACAGCATGATCTATATCCGTGGCGATGCCTCGGACTACGACCGCTGGGCCGAGCTGGGTTGCAGCGGGTGGAGCTGGGCCGAGGTGCTGCCGTTGTTCAAAAAGTCCGAAGGCAATCAGCTGGGGCAGAACCCGGCATTGCACGGCACCCTTGGCGAGCTGCTGGTGGACCGCGCCCGCGACCCTAACCCGGTGTCTGCGCTGTTTGTGCAGGCGGCTGAGCGGGTCGGCATCAAGCGCAATGACGACTTCAACGGCGGCGACCTCGAAGGCGCCGGCATCTACAACCTGACGCAGAAAAACGCCAAGCGCCTGTCGGCCTACCGCGCCTTTGTCGCGCCGGTACGTAAGCGGCCCAACCTAACGGTACTGACCGGCTGCAACGTGCAGTCGCTGCTGCTTGAAGGCACTCAAGTGCGCGGTCTGCACCTGGTTAAAGATGGCCAACCACTGACACTGAACAGCCGCCGTGAAGTGATCCTGTGCGCTGGCTCGCTTGGCTCACCACAGATCCTGCTGAACTCCGGCATCGGCCCGCGCGCCGAGCTGGAAGCCGCCGGGGTGCCGGTGGTATGCGATTCCCCTGGTGTCGGCAAAAACCTGCAAGACCACCTCGACGGCCTAATCACCGTACGCTCGGCCAGCCCGCTGACCTTGGGTTTTTCCTGGGGTTCGCTGGCCAGCATCGTCGCCTCGCCGTTTAAATACCTGCTGCAGAAAAAAGGCTGGCTGACCACCAACTACGTGGAAGCCGGTGGCTTTGCCCGTACGCCGTTGGCAGATGGGTTGCCGGATGTGCAATTTCACTTTGTGCCGGGCTACCGCAGCCACCGGGGGCGGTTGTTTGAGTGGGGCCATGGCTACGCCGTGCATACCTGCGTGCTGCGGCCGAAATCCATTGGAGAGCTGCGTTTGAATGCCCAGCGCCAGTTAGAGATCGACTTTAACTTTCTCGCCAATATGAGTGATGCCAAGGTGCTGATCGAAGGCCTTAAGCTGGCGCGCAAAGTCTTGGCCGATAGCAGCTTTGACCGGCTGCGCGGCAAGGAAATGTTGCCGGGGGCCGAGGTGCAAACCGATGAGCAACTGCTGGCCTATATCCGCGAATATGCCGCCACCGTGTTTCACCCGGTGGGCACCTGCAAGATGGGCGTGGATAGCATGAGCGTGGTCACGCCGGAGCTGGAGGTGATTGGCGTGCAAGGGCTGCGGGTGGCGGATGCGTCGATTATGCCGACGCTGATCAGCGGCAACACCAATGCGCCCTGCATCATGATTGGCGAGAAGGCGGCGCAGATGATTGTGGCGGGGAAGGTGGCGAAGCCCACCACCCAAAACACCGTCGTTCCCGCGTAGGCGGCGGTCCGACGGTTCGCAATCCGGAGTTTTGCCGGAGAGTGAGTTGGTTGTGCTATCTCCCCACCTGGGTCCCGGCCTACGCCGGGACGACGGAGGTTTTGACTGGACGCGGGTTTAATCCAGCTTCACAACCTTCGCCAAAACCACCTTCGGCCCTTTCATCTTTTTGATGATGATGCGCAGCCCTTCCACATCCAGCACTTCTTCCTCTTCCGGCATGCGGTTAAGGGTTTCGTAGATCAGCCCGGCCAGGGTTTCCGCTTCGATATGGTCAAGGTCGACGCCCAGCAGGCGTTCGACTTTGAACAGCGGCGTGTCGCCACGTACCAGCAATTTGCCCGGCTGGTAGGCGAGAATGCCGCGTTCGGCTTTGCGGTGTTCGTCCTGAATATCGCCGACCAGCGCTTCCAGCACGTCTTCCATGGTCAGGTAGCCAATCACCTTGCCGTCGGCTTCTTCCACCAGGGCGAAGTGTGAACCGCCTTTGCGGAATTCTTCCAGCAGGCTGGACAGCGGCATATGCCGGGTAACGCGCTCAATCGGCATCATCAGGTCGCTGATTTTCAGCGCTGAGGGCAGCATTTCCAGCAGGGACAAGTGCAGCAGCAAATCTTTGATATGCAGCACGCCGACGAATTCTTCCGTGGCTTCGTTGTACACCGGGTAACGGCTGTACTTGTGCCGGCGAAACAGGGCGAACACTTCATCGAGCTTGGCGTTGAGTTCCAGGTACACCAGGTCTTCACGGGAGTTGGCCCAGTCGACCACTTCCAGCTCGCCCATTTCCACCGCCGAGGCCAGTACACGCATGTCTTGGTCGCTGGGGTCGCTGGCGCGGCTGGAGTGCAGGATCAGTTTCAGTTCGTCGCGGCTGTAATGGTGCTCATGGTGCGGCCCCGGCTCGCCTTGCCCGGCAATACGCAAAATAGCGTTGGCACTGGCGTTGAGAATAAAAATGGCCGGGTACATGGCCCAGTAGAACAGGTACAGCGGCGCGGCCGTCCACAGCGACAACAGCTCGGGTTTGCGAATGGCCCAGGACTTTGGCGCCAGCTCACCGACCACGATGTGCAGGTAGGAAATGATAAAGAACGCGGTGAAGAAGGCGATGCCGTGTACCAGCTTTGGCGAGTCAACGCCCATGTAGTGCAACAGCGGCGTCAGCAGCTCGGCAAACGCCGGCTCACCGACCCAACCCAGGCCCAGCGATGCCAGGGTAATACCCAGCTGGCAGGCGGACAGGTAGGCGTCGAGCTGGTTATGCACGGTGCGCAGAATATGCCCGCGCCAGCCGTTTTTGGCGGCGATGGCGTCCACGCGGGTAGAGCGCAGTTTGACGATGGCAAATTCCGCCGCAACGAAGAAACCGTTGAGCAAAACCAGCAGAAGGGCGAAGAGGATAAGGCCGAAGTCGGCGAAATACGTGGCGGCGTCGTAACTAGGAGAAGGGTCCATAGGGGTGGTTCAGGGTGTCCAGATTGTAAGGTAGAGAACATCGGTAAAGGGCGGCGCAAGCGGCGCGACCAGATCAGCAGACTAGCCGCTCACGCGGCCGTTGCCCAGCCTGAAATATTCGGCGTTAGCGTCTGACCACTTGGGCCGGGGCAAAGTGGCAAGTAAATGTGCTGCCTTTGCCCACCACACTGCTGATATCCAGGCGCGCGCGGTGGCGCAGCAGTACATGCTTGACGATGGCCAAGCCCAGGCCCGTGCCGCCGGTGTTGGAGGCGCGGCTGGAGTCGACGCGGTAGAAACGTTCGGTCAGGCGCGGAATATGTTTGGCTTCAATGCCCTGACCGCTGTCCTGCACCGATAGATGCGCGCCATGCTCATCGGCCCACCAACGCACACGGATTTCGCCGTTGTCCGGCGTGTATTTCACCGCGTTAAACACCAGATTGGAGAAGGCGCTGCGCAGTTCCGCTTCGCTGCCTTTGAGGCGCACGCTGTTGTCGGCCTCCAGGCTGATGCGGTGGTTGCGGGTATTGGACAGCGCCTGGGCGTCGCCCTTGATCGACAGCAGCAGCAAGTCCACCGACACCGGTTGGTTGTCCGAGGGGTAGTCGGTGGCTTCCAGCTTGGCCAGCAGCAACAGGTCGTTAAGCAGGTTTTGCATACGCCCGCCTTGCTGCTGCATCTGTTGCAGCGCCCGCAGCCAGCGTGGGTTTACGTCTTCGACGTTATCCAGCAGGGTTTCCAGGTAACCGGCAATCACCGTCAGCGGCGTGCGCAGTTCGTGGGAGACGTTGGCGATAAAGTCCTTACGCATCTGTTCCAGCTGATGCATGCGGGTGATATCACGCACCAGCATCAAGTGCTCGCCGTTGCCGTACTGGGTGATATGGAACTGCAGGTGCATACGGTCGTTAACCGGGGAAATCAGCTCCAGCGGTTCGGTGTGCGCGGGCAGGTCGAAATAGTCTTTAAAGCGTGGGTGGCGCACCAGGTTGGTCACCGGCTGGCCGCTGTCTTGCGGGGTTTTCAGGCCCAGCAGGGTTTCCGCGGCGCGGTTCCACCATTCCAGGTTGCCGTCGCTGTCGAGCATGACCACGGCATCATTCAAGGCAGCGGTGGACTCCTGCACACGGTCGATCACCGCCTGCAGGCGGCCACGCACCCGTTGGTCACGGCGTTGCAGGTGGTAAATGCTGTCGAACACCTCGCCCCATAGGCCATAGCCATCGGGCGGCGGTTGGTCGGTCTGGTGGTGCTTGAGCCAGTTATGCAGACGCAGCAATTGCGCGAGGGTCCAGCCCAGGTAAGCGCCAAGGCCAACCACCAGGCTCCAGGCATATTCGCCGCTGATAAAGCCGACAAACAGGCAGCCGGCGATCAGCAGTAGCAAGCGGCGGATAACGACGCCACGCCAGTCTTGATTCACGTGTGGGGGGTTCCCGACCTAGTTAGCTTAACTTTTGGTGGAGAAACGATACCCGGTGCCGCGCACGGTTTGTACCAAGTTCTCGTATACCTCGCCCAAAGCCTTGCGCAGGCGGCGGATATGCACGTCGACGGTACGCTCTTCCACATACACGTTGCCGCCCCACACTTGGTCGAGCAACTGGCCACGGGTGTAGGCGCGCTCCTGGTGGGTCATAAAGAATTGCAGCAGGCGGTACTCGGTAGGGCCCATGTCGGCGGGTTTGCCGTCGATGGTCACGCGGTGGCTGATGGGGTCGAGCAATAGACCGCCAACTTCGATTGGGGTGTCGCTGTCACCGGTGCCGGCGCGGCGCAGTACGGCTTTCAGGCGGGCGACCAATTCACGCGGCGAGAAGGGCTTAGTGATGTAATCGTCGGCGCCGACTTCCAGGCCTTGGATCTTGTTGTCCTCTTCGCCCTTGGCGGTGAGCATGATGATCGGGATATTGCCGGTCAGCTCATCGCGCTTGAGACGGCGCGCCAGCTCGATACCGGAGGTGCCGGGCAGCATCCAGTCGAGCAGAATCAAATCGGGCTTGCGGTCGACGATAATGGCGTGGGCTTGCTGGGTGTTTTCCGCTTCCAGGCATTCATAGCCAGCCATTTCCAGCGCGACGGCGATCATTTCGCGGATCGGCGCTTCGTCGTCAACGATCAGGATGTTCTTACCAACCATGGAGCAAACCTCGGGTCGTTTAATCTGTCTTGCGCCGCATTAGATAACGGAATTATTGCAGCTGTGTGACAGAACGTTGGGCTTTGGTTGGGGATCCTTTGGCGGATGGCCGTGGGGTGTGCTGTGCGCACCTTTACCGCGTGCGCTGAACGTTTTGTTTCGCGCCTTACGCGCGACCTACTTTTCCAGTCACCGAAAAGTAGGCAAAAGGCTTGCCCCTACCTTGGCCCTTCGCTGCGCTGCGGGTTCCCTCATTCCATCGCCGCTCCAGGGGCACGGCACAACGGGCCATCCTTGGCCCGATGTGCCTCTCGCCGCGTCCCTGCGGCTCAACCCCCTACACGGCGATTCCATTCGGCCTGCGATAAACGGGACGGGTGGATCACAAGCCAGATCAAGATCAACAGCCTCTCTCCCCCGGTCCCTCTCCCCTAGCCGGGCGCCCACAAGCGGGCGAGGGGGCGTATGGCGACCAGCCCACGCGGTCTGCTCCCTCTCCCGCTTGCGGGAGAGGGCTGGGGTGAGGGGCCTTTGATCTGGTTGTTGATCTTGATCTACCCGCCCGGTTTATCGCAGGCCGAGCGCAGTCGCTGTGCAGGGGTTGAGCGGCAGCAGCCGCGAAAGGCGTGGGGCCATCGATGGCCCTGCACGCCCCCCTCTGGAGCGACTTAGTGCGCAAAGCACAGCCTCCCTGTTATGCATTTCTTGCAGCTTGCACGGCATATAAGATTAAACAATTTAATATTTACATATGCCTAAAATGTATTTCTCTCATCTCCCACCCCTCAGTAGGATGGCCTCCATAGACGAATAAAGCAGCCACCACGCATCGTTCTATAACAATGCGCGATATAGGTTGCCAGGCCAGATTAGCCTGTAAGCCAGGGGAGTGACAGGGATGCCGTTGACCAGAAGAGCATTGATTGCACGCGTCGCCGCCGTCGGTGGTTACCGTGCAGCCTATGCCGCCATGGGGGCGTTGGGGTTGTTAACGCCGGGCCTGAGCCACGCCGCTAACAGCCAGGAAAGTTATGCCGCGCTGCCCAGCGCCCAAGTCGGTAAGGGCGCCAGTGTGGTGGTGGTCGGCGCGGGTATCGGTGGCTTGGTCAGTGCCTTCGAGCTGCGCAAGGCCGGTTTCCAGGTCACCGTGCTTGAGGCCCGTGAGCGCGTTGGTGGGCGCAATTGGACGCTACGCCAGGGCGATAAAGTCGAGTACACCGACGGCACCACGCAAATCGCCCATTTCTCTGAGGGCTTCTACTTCAACGCCGGTCCCGCGCGCTTGCCCAGCCATCACCAATTGATGCTCGGCTACTGCCGTGAGCTGGGGGTGGAGTTGGAAGTGTTGGTTAACACCAGCCGGAATGCGCTGGTGCGCCCCAACCTTGCCGAGCCGCCGATGCAGATCCGTCAGGCGGTGAATGACAGCCGTGGCCATGTCGCCGAGTTGCTGGCCAAGGCGGTCAATCGCCAGGCGCTCAACGATGAGTTGAATGCTGACGACCAGCGCGCCTTGCTGCAGTTTTTGCGCACCTTTGGCGACTTGTCGGAAAAGCTCGAGTACCTAGGCTCCGCCCGTTCCGGCTACAAAGTGTGGCCCGGTGCCGGCGAGCAGTTGGCGCAAAAGAATGCACCGCTGCCACTGCGCACGTTGCTCAATCCGGCGCTGGCCAATGCCTTGATGATTGATGAGTACCCGGAGTTCTCGCCGACCATGTTTCAGCCCGTTGGCGGCATGGACCGCATTCCCAAAGCCTTCGAAAAACACCTGGCCGGCTCGCTGCGTTTGGGCGCGGAAGTACGTTCTATCCATAACGGCGATAACCGCGTGGATATCACCTACGTCGACCGCCGCAGTGGCAAGGCGCACAGCTTGCACGCCGACTTTGCGGTAGTGGCCTTGCCGCTGCCGCTACTGGCCAAGCTCGATACCAATTTCACTGCGCCGGTGCAGCAGGCCATCGCGGCTGTGCAGTTTGGGTTTGCCAACAAAGTGGCTTGGCAGTCGCGGCGTTTTTGGGAGCGCGATTATCAGATTTACGGTGGCCTTTCCTTCGTCAACCAAGAGGCATCCGGCCTCTGGTACCCCAGCGGTGGGTTTAATCAGGAGCAGGGCATTTTGATTGCCGCCTATAACAACGGCGAGACCGCGCGGGTGTTTGGTGAGAAAAGCGTTGCCGAGCAAATCGCCGCCTCGAAGCAGGCGGTAGAGCTGCTGCATCCGGGCCATAGCGCTGAGCTGCGTAACCCGCTGGCGGTGGCTTGGAGCCGTATTCCGTACAACCTCGGCCCGTGGATTAACCATGAGGTGGCCGAGCCTGCTTACAGCCTGCTCAACCAAGCGCAGGGGCGCATTCACCTGACCAGCGATGGCTTGGCCCATAGCGGCGTTGGCATCTGGCAAGAAGCCGCCGCCGGTGCCGCGCGGCGGGTGGTGCGTAATTTATTTGAGCGTGTGCAGAACACGCCTTATCGGCAAACGGCCTAGACCCGCCGCGCCACGGCTACACGCAACAACAGCGAAAAAACTAAAAACCATGATGTGCCAGGTAGCGGACCTCCGAGGCTGGCGTTAAAGAACCTTGGAGTGTTTGCCATGCCTATCAACAAAGCCCTGCTGGGGTTGGGGCTCCTATGCGCTGCCGGTGGCGCCCATGCCGCCGGTATCGAACGTACGCCGTCTACCTACCCGAACTCGCCGATTCTGCAATCGGTGACGCTGCCGGGGCAAAGTCAGCTCACTTACCTCTCCGGCATCCTGCCGGACCCGGTCGACCCCAAGGCCGACAAAGACCGCGTGCACGCCGTCGGCAGCACTGAAGAACAGACCGTTGTGGTGTTTCGCAAAATCGAAGCGGTGCTGGCCCAACGCGGCCTGACCCTCGGCGATGTGGTGCAACTGCGGGTGTACCTGGTGGGCGACCCGGCCAAAGGCGGGCGCCTGGATTTCGATGGTCTGCAAGCCGGCTTCCGGCAATTTTTCGGCACCGACAAACAACCGCTAAAACCAGCGCGCACCACCGTGCAAGTGGCTGGCTTGGTGTTGCCCGGCGCCCTGATTGAAGTGGAAGCCGTAGCGGCTACTGCCCCGAACAACTAATTGCCTCAAGCGCGACTAACAGGAAGTTTTTAAATGCGTACCGCGATCAGTAAAACCTTCGCCTTGTCATCCCTTAGTGCCGCTTTGCTCGCGGCCGGTGTACCGCTGAAAAGCGTGGCAGCGACCGACCCGACCTTGGACACCGTGGTGGTCACCGGCGTGCGTGGCAGCCAGCCGCGCACGGTAACCGACAGCCCGGCGCCGATTGACGTGATTACCGCCGAGCAGTTGGAGAAAACCGGGCAGAACGGCCTGAAAGATATTCTGACCCGCCTGCTGCCGTCGTTTAACGCCCCGACCATTAACGGCGGCGGTACCGCGTTTCTGGTACGCGGCATCAGCATGCGTGGCCTGGGCGGTGATCAGGTGCTGATTCTGGTCAACGGTAAACGCCGGCATAACACGGCGATGATCAACAACAACGCGCGGGTTGGCACCGCTGCTGTGCCGGTGGATTTGGACCTGATTCCCACCGCCGCCATTGAGCGTATTGAAGTGCTGCGCGATGGCGCAGCAGCGCAATACGGTTCGGATGCGATTGCCGGGGTGATCAATATCATCCTGAAAAAGGACAGCTCCGGCGTTACCTCCGACACCTCGCTCGGCCAGTACTACAGCGGCGACGGCACCACCGGCCACGAGGCGGCCAACCTCGGTGCGCCACTGGGCGATGGCGGCTTTTTCAATCTGTCGTTCGATGCCAAATCGCAAGAACCCTACGACCGCGCGGGCGCCGTGCGGGGCAATTTCGCCAACCTGGCCGACGGCTCGCCTGATCCGCGCACCAGCGAAACCCATGGCTGGGGCGAGGAGTACGGCCTGGGTCGCGACCGCACGGCCAGCACGGCGTACAACCTTGAATTGCCGCTGCAGAACGACGTCACCTTGTATTCGTTCTCCACGTTCAGCTACCGCGACGGCAAGAAGGTGTTGGGCCACCGCGCGCCCACCGATATCACCGCGCTGGTGGGTGTGCCCGACCGGCCCTTTACCAAGGGCGGTCAGGCTACCCGTGAGGTGAAGGAAACCGACTACCAATTTGCCGTGGGTGCCAAGGGCCTGCTGGCCGACTGGGATTGGGACTTGTCGACCACCTACGGGCGGGACAAGGCCAAGCTGTATACCGACAACAACCTCAACCTCTCCAATGGTCCGGATTTCAGTCAGCGGCGCTTCCACTTGGCCGATGAAATCTTCGACCAGTGGACCAACAACCTCGACTTCACCCGCGCCTTGGATATCGGCTGGAGCAGCCCGCTGGAAACCTCGTTTGGTATCGAATACCGCTGGGAAAAATACGAGCTGGGCGAGGGCGAGCCCAACTCCTATAACTACGGCAACTATGTGATTCCTAGCGGTCAGTACGCCGGGCGGCGGCCAGACCCCGGTTTGTTTTCGGTCAACGGCACCAACGCCGAAGATGCCGGTGACCAGATTCGTCACAGTGGCGCCGCCTATGTCGACTTTGGCTTGAACATCACCTCCAACTGGTACGCGGCCTTTGCTCTGCGCCAAGAGCAGTACAACCAGGACATCGGCGAAACCACCAGCGGCAAGTTCACCACCCGCTACGAATTCCTCCCCGGCTACGCGGTGCGGGCGGCGGTGAGCAATGGCTTTCGCGCGCCATCGCTGGCGCAAAACGTGTTTTCGTCCACCAGTTCGGTCACCCAGTTTCTCGCCGGTGGCGCCACCACCACGGCGCGTACCAAACAAATGCGCCCCGGTTCACCGGAGGCCATCGCCCTGGGCGCGGAAACGCTTAAACCGGAAAAGTCGCGCAACTACAGCTTGGGCTTTACTGCCGAGCCGGTTGAGCGCCTGCGTTTTACCGCCGACTTCTACTTGATCGATATCGACGACCGCATTCTGCAAACCGGCATTCTTTCGGGCGCAGCGGTGTCGCAGATTCTGGTCGATGCCGGTCTGGCGCCAAACCTCTCCGGCCAATACTTTGCCAACGCCGCCGACACCCGCACCAAGGGCATCGACCTGGTCTTGGACTACAGCCAGGACTTCGCCGAATACGGCCAAGCGAAATGGAGCGTGGCCTACAACCACAACAAAACCAGCATTCGTGACCTGGCCGACACACCGGAAGAACTGTCGCGGTTGGGCAGCGGTTACGTACTGTTCGACCGCCAACAGCAGACCGACCTGACCAAAGCCACGCCGAAGGATAAATGGATTCTCTCGACCAATTACCGCCTGGATGCGTGGAACGTGAACCTGGCCTTCAGCCGCTACGGCGAGTACACCGAAGGCTCGAACATTCCAGCCAACGACCGCACCTATAGCCCGAAATGGATTACCGACGTCGACGTCGCCTACGACATCAGCGACAACGTCACGGTGGCCGTCGGCGCCAACAACCTGTTCAACGAATACCCGGACAAAATCGGCATCGTGCCGTGGGCCGGCACGTATGAATACGGCATGTTCTCGCCCTTTGGTCTGGGTGGCGGCTACTACTACGGCCGCTTGAGCTTGGCGTTTTGATGAAGACGCGCCTGGTGCTCGCCATGTTGTGCCTGCTCGGGATGGCAGGCACGGTGTGGGCTGCGGACGCCTTGCGGGTATCGAGCCAGAAGAACTCGTTGCAGGTGTTGCTTAAAGCCGCGGGTGAACTGGACGACGTGCCGTACCCCATTGAGTTCGCCTCCTTTGGCGCAGCGGCCCCCACGGCCGAAGCCTTGGCGGCGGGCGCGGTGGATATCGGCACCCTGGGGGTGGCGCCGTTTGTGTTTGCCGCCTCGGCCGGTACCGATTTAAAAACCGTTGGCGTGGTGCGGTTGAAGGTCACGCCAACGGCGGTGGCGATTGTGGTGCCCGAGCAGTCACCGCTACAGGGCGCTGCTTCTCTGGTGGGTAAACGCATCACCACCACCAAGGGCTCGATCGGCCATTACCTGGCGCTGGCGGCATTGCGGCAGCAAGGCAAAAGCGGGCGCGATGCGCAGTTTATTTTTCTGCAACCGGGCGAATCGCGCAGCTTGCTGGCCAATGGCGGCGCCGATGCGTGGGCGACGTGGGATCCGTACACCAGCATGGTGCAGCTCGAAGGCGGTACGCGGGTGTTGGTTAGCGGCGAGGGCTTGTTCGCCGGCAATATGCTGCTGGTGGCCAACGCGGCGGCCATTGAAAACAAGCCTGAACAGCTACGCGATTTTCTCCAACGGGTAGGGCGGGCGTGGGCGTGGGTGGATAGCCACCTGGAGGAGTTTTCCGCCATACAGGCGCGACAAAGTGGTTTACCGCTGGAAGTGCATTTGCGCTCTAACCGGTTTTCTCTACCCACCCGCGTTGATGTAGATAAAGCACTAATAAAGGATTTAAGCGAAACAGCCGCGTTGTATCAGGCTGAAGGAGTTATATCGCCTGGGTTTATTGGCGATAAGTCGGTGGAGCGAAAATTTAACAGTGCTGCTGAGCAATAAATAAAACTGTAATTTTTATATTGGATATGCAAGTTATGCATGTGGGGTGTGCTATGCACACCATTACTCAGAAGTGTTTGGTGCTCACACCGGGCGTGGAGCCGAACGCTCTACATTTAAGGCGGCAATATAGTTTGTGAGTTAGGAAGAAAAGTTATTTCACTAAATGTTTCAATGTCGGTAAAAAAGATCCACGGCATCGCGGCTAATGCCCGTACCCACTGGGTTGAATGGCTCAGTGCCAGGGGCTTTTGTCGCGATAAAGCGAGAAGGAAAAAGACGTTTTAAATAACAGCGACAAGCTATTTATCCCGTGGTGAATAAATAGGCTTGGCAGGGAGTGCTGTTGTCTGCTTTTGAAACTTATGGAACTGCCAGGAGTACAACTATGCTCACCACAACGGTCGATGGTCTAACCGCAGCCGATATAACCGATGTTATTAACGCCAAGAGTTACGGTATTCATATAAAAGGCTTTGCCGATGCCGATACAGTGCAACTTGCTAAAGAGCGCCTAAGCCGCCATGAACTGCGTGGCACGTTTAGCGAGCAGCAGGAGTTCAATCGTCTGGGCAAGGCCTATATCGAGATTAACGACGAGCAAAGTCGTCAGGCTTACCACGCGCAAGCGGTGAGCAATATCCGCAAAATCCGCGACACCTTCCGCCCGCTGGCTTCGCCCATTGACGAGCTGCGTTTGCTCCTCGATGAGGTGTGGCCCAAGGGCGCGCGCCTGCTGGATGTCAACGGCGAGAAATGCTTTGTCGGCATTGCCCGTTTTCAAGGCAGTGGCGTTGACCTGACGCCGCACACCGACAATCTCGAACGCAACGCGCCGAGCGACCACCAGCCGCGTTTGCTCACTCAGCTGTCCACCAACATCTACCTGGAAATTCCCGAAGACGGCGGCGAGTTGGAGATCTGGGGCATCGAGCCCGACGAGGCGCAGTACGAGCGCCTGCGCGGCAGCCGTGCCTATGGCATTGAGCGTGATCTGCTGCCGCCGCCGGACTTTGTGATCAAGCCCGAACCCGGCGATTTGATTGTGCTTAACCCGCGCCTGATCCATGCCGTGCGCCCGTCTGCCACCAGCACCCGGGTGACCCTCGGCGTGTTTATCGGCTACTTCGGCGAAGACCAACCCATGGCCTACAGGAGCTAATGACCATGAGCGATGTAGAAGCGA
>NZ_JBBNAH010000426.1:0-2106 GCF_037994325.1 Pseudomonas sp. | reverse complement strand
GTATTTGATGAGTCGCGGGTGTTTCGCATCGATCACTACCTGGGCAAGGAGACCGTGCAAAACCTTATGGCGCTGCGCTTTGCCAATATGCTGTTCGAACCGTTGTGGCGCAGCGGGCATATCGACCATGTGCAAATCAGCGTGTGCGAAACCCTTGGCGTAGAGAACCGTGGCGCTTATTACGACCGCTCCGGGGCCATGCGCGATATGGTGCAAAACCATTTGCTGCAGCTGCTGTGCCTGGTGGCTATGGAAGCACCGGCGCGCTTTGATGCCGAGTCGGTGCGCGATGAAAAGCTGAAAATCCTCCAGGCCCTGAAACCGATTCAGGGCATGGATGTGCACGACAAGACCGTGCGCGGGCAATACACCGCCGGCAAGATCGGCGGCCAGGAAGTGCCGGCATACTACTTTGAAAAAAACGTCGATAACGACAGCGACACCGAGACCTTTGTTGCCCTGCAAGTGGCGATCAACACCTGGCGCTGGGCCGGCGTACCGTTCTACCTGCGCACCGGCAAACGCCTGGCGAAAAAGACCTCGGAAATCGTGATCCACTTCAAGCAGGTGCCGCACCTGCTGTTCGACAACACCCTACCCAACCGCCTGATCATTCGCCTGCAACCGGAAGAGCGCATCAGCCTGCAACTGATGGGCAAAACGCCGGGCAAAGGCATGCGTTTGGCGCCCGTGGAGCTGGACTTGAACTTGGCCCAGGCGTTTCGCCAGAAACGCCGCTGGGACGCCTATGAGCGCCTGCTGCTGGATGTGATTGAAGGCGACTCGACCCTGTTTATGCGCCGCGATGAAGTGGAAGCAGCGTGGAAATGGGTGGACCCGATTTTGAAGGGCTGGCAGGACAACTACCAAGACCCACGGCCGTATGCCGCCGGCAGTAATGGGCCGGAGCAGGCGCAGAGTTTGTTGGAGTTGCAGGGGCGTAAGTGGGCGGAGTGATCGGTGTTAGGTGCGCGGGCGCACCTGGCTGATGGAAAGGTGGGCGGATAGATTGCTGCCCTCACCCTAGCCCTCTCCCGCAAGCGGGAGAGGGGACTGAAGGGTGTTTGCCGGCCTATTGCCGCATGGCTTGTCTCCCCTCTCCCCCCGTTATTGCTTCACCATCTCCGGAATCTGTACCGCCAACTTGGCGTTATTCAACGGCGCGCGAATAAAGCCACGCTGGGTGCCATCCGGGCCGATCACCACCAGATTGCCGCTGTGGTCGACGGTGTAATTCTCTTTGCTGGTGTCACCCGGAATAAACGGAATGCTCACCGCGTTGGCCAGTTTTTGAATGCTCGCCAACTCACCCGTCAGCCCCTGAAATTGCGGGTCGAAGTAGCCGAGGTATTTCTTCAATTGCTCGGGGGTGTCGCGGTTGGGGTCTACGCTGACCAACACCACTTGCAGGTTATCCACAGCCTCTTTGGGCATTTTGCTTTTCAGTTCACGCAACTGCGCCAGCGTGGTGGGGCAGATATCCGGGCAGAAGGTGTAGCCGAAAAACAGCAGGCTCCATTTGCCTTTCAACTGATCCACCTTCACCGGCTCACCGAGTTGGTTGGTCAGGCTCAGGTCAGGCAAGGTGCGGCTTTGTGGCAGCAGAATAATGCCAGCATCAATCATGGCCGCCGGGTCGCCATGGCCTTTGCCATTCAGCACACGGTTGACGGTAAGGCCGAATACCAGGGCGACGATGGCGACAAGAATGGCGACGGTGATTTGCTTGCGGGTCATAGGCTGGGCAGTCAGTAGAGATAAGGCCACCACTTTAGTAGACAACAGAGGCCGCTGCACGCGACCTTGTGCCTCAGCGCTCACTCGCCCTTGAGTGCTGCCTGCAACCCGGGAACAAACTCCTCACCGTGGGGTACCGTGATAGTGGAGGTTTTCAACACATTCTCGAAAGGCTCCACTCTGCCGCCCAGGCACTCACCTAGAAATGCCTCGGTCACTGAGGAAAACGCGATGTTGTTCTCTGGCCGGGAAAAACTATGCCCCTCATCCGGGAAAACCACATAGGTCACCGGGATATGCTTGGCGGCCATCGCCTGCACGATCTGGTCGGATTCGCTTTTTTTTACCCGCGGATCATTGGCGCCCTGA
>NZ_JBBNAH010000425.1:0-2000 GCF_037994325.1 Pseudomonas sp. | reverse complement strand
CCTTTATGATTCCGATGTTTTACCTGCTGGTAGAAAGTGCGGCGGCGCGGTTAAGCAAAAACAAACCCAAGCCAAGTAGCGATAGCACCCCGCCAGTGCAGCCTTGAAGTCCGTCCATAGGGTGTGCCGCTCCGCGTAAGGTTTGCACACCTGGCAATCTTGCGTGTGTGCCCTGGTGCGCACAGCACACCCTACGGGACCGCGTCGTGATGCGACGAGGTGGCCAAGATCGTTAGCCGGCTAATGGTGTACCATCACCGACCCGCTGCGCAGGGAGTGGCGCGCTTTTTCAGCCGTTGTCGGATTGTTCATGAATTTACGTATTTTGCTGATTCTGGGTGCCCTTAGCGCCTTCGGCCCCTTGGCCATCGACTTTTATCTGCCTAGCTTCCCCACCTTGGCCCATGCCTTTGGCACGGATGTCGAGCATATCCAGCTGACCCTGGCGGCGTACTTCAGTGGCTTGGCTATCGGTCAACTGGTCTACGGCCCGTTGACCGACCGCTTTGGTCGTCGGCTGCCGCTGCTGGCCGGCGTGGTGCTGTTTACCCTGGCTTCGTTTGCCTGCGCCATGGCGCCGAACCTTGAGTGGCTGATTGGTGCGCGCTTCGTTCAGGCCCTGGGCGGCTGCGCCGGCATGGTGATTTCCCGTGCGGTGATTCGTGACTTGTGTGACCCGCTGGCCTCGGCCAAGGCCTTTTCCCAATTGATGCTGGTGATGGGCGTGGCGCCGATTCTTGCGCCCTTTGGTGGCGGCGTGCTGCTTAACCTGTTTGGTTGGCAGTCGATTTTTTACTGCCTGACCGGCTTTAGCGTGTTGTGTCTCTTGGGTGTGGCGCTGTGGTTGCCTGAGACCATTCCTGCCGGTGAACGTCCGCCGCTTAGCGGGGCTTTTGGCCAATACTGGCGCCTGCTCGGCGACGGTCAGTTTATGGGCCATGCCCTCACGGGCGGTGTGGCGATGGCGGGGATGTTTGCTTATATCGCCGGCTCGCCTTTCGTGTTTATCGAGCTCTATGGGGTGCCGGCCGAGCACTACGGCTGGCTGTTCGGCGGCAATGCGGCGGGTTTTATTCTGACTGCGCAGATCAACGCGCGGCTGTTACGTCATCACGGGCCGGGCTACTGGCTGGTGCGGATTATCTGGCTGTACCTGATCTTCGCCCTGATTCTGCTGGCGGTCACCGCGCTGCGCCCGGCACAGTTGTGGCCGCTGATGCTGCCGCTGTTCTGCTTTATCGCCAGCCTCGGCTGCATTATTCCCAACGCTTCGGCCTGCGCCATGGCCGGGCAGGGTAGCCACGCCGGCAGTGCTTCGGCGCTACTGGGGTGTTTGCAATTTACCGTGGCGGCCGGAGCGGCCAGTTTGGTCGGCCTGCTGCACGACGGCAGCGCCATGCCGATGGCGCTGGTGATCAGTGGCTGTGGGGTGCTGGCGTTGCTGCTGGCGCAGGTCACCGCGCGTAGCGCCAAGAACGTGCCGTTCGGCGTGCTTTAGCCGGCGGCGCGTTGCTCATGTTGGGGTAATTGGTGCGGCGCCCGAAGGCGTGCTTCAAGGGTATTTACGAATTCGCGGGCTTGCGCCTCGCTGCGGAAACTCACCGCATGTTGGTCCATGCGTACTTGCCAAAGCGGGCCTTGCGGCGTGGAGAGCGTACGGATAAAAACGTTCATGCCTGCCTCCTGCGGTTGGAATAAGTCAAAGAAGTTGCAGTCTAGCCCTGGTCCGTGAATTTTCTTTGATCCTCTCCAGCCGCGCGACACACGGTCAGATGGCCGGCACATTCTAGGGAGTGCTGTGCGCACCCGCGGCGCACGGCACACCCGCAGCGTTAAAAGCTTTCCAACACAATCTTGCCCTTGGCCTTGCCGCTTTCCAGCAGGGCATGGGCGCGGCGCAGGTTGGCGGCGTTGATGCTGCCGAAGTGTTCGCCCACGGTGGTTTTCAAGGTGCCGGCGTCGATCAGTTCAGCCACTTGGTTAAGCAGGCGGTGCTGCTC
>NZ_JBBNAH010000424.1:0-3022 GCF_037994325.1 Pseudomonas sp. | reverse complement strand
CTTTAAACATCGACTCTTCCTCCTCCTCGATATGGTGCTCAAGCAACTCCTTGAGCACCTTGGCGCGGCCAGAAAATTCGACGCTATCGGGCTTGGTGGTTTTCAGATGTGGTAGCACCAGAGCGTCCACGGCGCGGTGTTCCTCAATGGCTTCAAAGTACATTTTGGCCTGATCTTTTTCGCCCGCTTTTTTGTAAGCCGGGTAAAAGATCTCTTCCTCG
Source organism: Pseudomonas sp. (assembly GCF_037994325.1). Classification (GTDB taxonomy): domain Bacteria; phylum Pseudomonadota; class Gammaproteobacteria; order Pseudomonadales; family Pseudomonadaceae; genus Aquipseudomonas. The sequence continues at coordinate 2,801 of NZ_JBBNAH010000424.1, read as the reverse complement.
ATATGGGTGTGCACAAACAACTCCGCCTCGAGCTTATTAATCAGCTCTACACGTTTTTTTACTGCGCGTTCGGTTGTGGCGCTGAGTTGCTCTAGCAGGTCGAGCACCACTTTATGGTCGGCTTTTAGCAGGTCAATCGCGTTCATAGTTCACCTCGTTGGCTAATCCGGTTGTTATGGACGTGGTCTGTGCCGCGCCTTATAAAGATGGACCGGGGGCCAAGCTCAGTAGTTCGAGATGTTTATTCCAAGTCGTCAGCCTTTGGCGGAAACAGACCTGCACCTGCCTCACGCATAAAAATCTCCACGGTGCGCGGGCCAACGCCGGTGAACGCACTTAGCCGTTGTTCAAACGCCTGGCGGTTGGCGCTCTGCTTGTACATTTCAGTCACCCTGCCGCCGTATTCATCCAGCAGCTTGTTGGCGAGTTTTTGCAAGCGATCGGCCGTGGAATTGTCGTAACGCACGTAATGCGCCACGCCAAGCATGCGTACCAACTCCGCCTTACTGCTGCTGGCAAACTTATGCGGGGTATTGCACCTATGCCGCTCAACAATCACTCGATAGGCCTGCTCGGCGATGTGCTGCTGAATCGGTTTGCCAAGTAGAAAACTGGCGATCAACCACTTGAACAGTGCGTCTTCCTCTGCGTTGGCTAACCCTTTGCTCAAACCCAATTGATCAGCGGTGATGTGTTTGCGTGCCATCAGATAGCCCTCCAAGGCTTGGTCACAGGTAACGGCTGACTCAACCGGCTGAACTCACCACTGCCTAGCGCAGCCGTAACGTGTACGGCCATCGTACAAGGGGCGTTTTATGTGCCAACTCGTACGTGCGCGTCGGGCGTCTTCGCTAACGGTCTGCTACCCCGCACTATCTGAGCGTTTTTAACCCGCTGTGACGGCGCCTGGCAGCACGTGTTAGGTGCGCTGAGCCTCGGCCATCGCCGTGTTGGCGCTAGTCGGCTTGGGCGGTCGGGGCATTACCGGCACTTACGAATAGACGCTCAAGCCCGTTTGCCGGAGCATCGTTAGTAAGGGTTTCTGTAAACAGAAAGCGAAACGGCGCGCGGGAAAGCGCCTAGGTCTTACACGATGTTTTTTTAAAAAACACAAACGGCGTAGTACTCATCCTTCAAAAATCTGCGCTTCGGTTATGTCGATGCCCTAGTCCTATTACCGTCGCAAAGGCCTAGGGCGGCGCGTAGCTCTTTAGCGCGGTTACCCTTACTGCAGCGTGCGTTCGTATTCACATACGCCGTCGAAGCTGGCATTTACCAGGGCACGGGTCATGTCGGTGAGGTATTGCATGCAGTTGGTTTGTTCAATGGCGCCTAGCTCTTCGCGGTGAAGCACCAGGCAGTGGAGGCAGTTGAGCAGGGTGCCGGCTTGTTCCAGTGCCACTTCTACCGGTACGCCAGCGCGAACGCTGAACAGGCTGTGGCCATCGGTTTTCAGAAAGCGGCGCGAGGTGGTGACAATGGCGGATTTAGCAGGTTGGTTTTCCATAACGTGTTGCTCCGAAATTGGCTGTGGCCTCCATTGATATAGGGAGGCGACTGGACGCGGGTTAGTAGACCGGGCTTTAGCTCATACCGCATTCATCATCCGGCACACCCGAAGGCGTCCCACGCCCAGCCGCCATAACTGCAAACCCGTAGAGCCTGACAGCCGGGTTTTATGGCGAGGGACTGCGGTATGAGAACATAAGCACGGACTACTAAATCCGGTCGCTAGGTATTCAGCGACAGAGCCATGCTAGGCCCATGCTCGGTGCCAATCTGGCAGCTATGGCCGACGGACACGTAGGCTCGGTAACCACGAGGGGGTTACGAAGTCACGTAAAAAGCAGCGTTTTGCCGTTAGCCCCCGGCGCAGAGCGCTTGGGGCGTAGGGCATGGGAGAAGGGGTTATTCGCTCAACGTCATCAAAATATCGGAATACCAGGCGCAGTTCAGGCCCAGGGCTTCGTCTTGTTCCAGGTCGCGGTTAACGTCCAGCCGCGCGGAGTGCACGCCCAGCAGCAGCCAGGGCAGTTCGCGGTCGTCGTCTTGCAGGCGCATCACAATCGGCGCGCCGCTGGAGCCCCGGTGGGTTCGCGCGTCGGTCAAAAAGTAACCCTCACCCTTGAAGCGCAGGCCAAACGCCGAGGCAATGCTTGCCTGCCGGGCAACCGGCATATGGTGCAGGGTGTCGTGGAAACCCAGCGGGAAGCCCACTACCAGCAACGCGCTACCAATTTCGATGCCTTTGTTCAGGTCGGCCAGGTGCTCAGGGGTAAACGCCTGATACACGGTGGTAGGTGGCAAAGCGCTGCGGTCGATTTCCACCAGGGCGATGTCAATTTCACCGCCGGAGTCTTCACCCACCCGCCACAGGCTTTTGCCGTCGGCATACAGCGGAATGGAAAAGCCGGTGGACTCGGCCATATTGGCCTCGTTGGTGTGCAGCTCAATTTGCAGGTGGCTGGGGAAATGCTCGGTGGGTTCGTCGATCACCACATGGCGGCTGGTGACTAGAAACAAACGCTCATCGCGGGCAAAGAAAAAGCCGCTGGCATTGGTGAGCGGGCGCTCCAGATCAAACGTGGATACGCGGGCGGTGGCGAGCAGTAAGGGTTCCAGCATGATGCGGTACGTCCTGTAAGGGATGGCGTTGCTTAATAAGAAAGGCTTGGGGGCTGGAAGGTTCTACACATATTTACGTGCGGGTGGTCTGTGTGCTGGCATAAATAACCGAACCTGGATCCCCGCCTGCGCGGGGAGGACGGCGATAGTTGCAAATAGCACCGTCATCCCCGCGC
>NZ_JBBNAH010000423.1:0-1315 GCF_037994325.1 Pseudomonas sp. | reverse complement strand
GAACCGCACACAATCAGCGGTGAGCATGCAGATGAAGCGCCTGGAAGAAGACGTGGTGCAGCGCGCCTTATTTGAGCGCGACGGCCGCCAGGTGCGGCTCACAGCCGAGGGCCAAGTGCTGCTGGGTTATGCGCGGCGCATTCTGAAATTGCATGGCGAAGTGATTAATACCCTGCGCGAGCCGCATATGGTCGGCTCGGTGCGCATCGGCACGCCGGATGACTATGTGATGCGGTTTCTGCCCGGCATCTTGTCGCGCTTTGCCCAGGCCTACCCGATGGTGCAGGTGGAAGTGCATTGCGAATCGTCGTCGCAATTGCTGCAACGCCAGGACTTGGACCTGACCATCGTCACCCGTATGCCCGGCGATGAAATTGGTCAGCTACTGCGCCAGGAACGTTTTGTTTGGGCCGAGGCGCTGGGCTTTAGCCCCCATGAACAAACCCCCATGCCGCTGGCCATGTTCAACAGCGACTGCTTCTGCCGCAATTGGGCGTGCAATGCGCTGGAGACCATGGATCGTGACTATCGCGTGGCATACACCAGCCCGAGCCTGTCGGCCTTGATGGCGGTGGTCAGCGCCGGCCTGGCCGTTACGGCGCAGCTGCAAAGCCTGATCACCCCGGACTTGCGCATTCTTGGCAAAGCCGAAGGCCTGCCGGAGTTGCCGCTGTGCAGCATCGTGCTGTTGCGCAACGAGCGCAGCCAGTCGCCGGTGACCGAGAGCTTGGCCGAACATATTGTTGAGGGCTTCCGCCTGTAGGGTCTGCCGATTGATGGCCCGGTGCGCGCACCAAGTGATCCACGCCTACATAAACCATGGCGCATTAAAGGTAAGCGCGCTAACGTTGCTCCCCTATTCCGTCATCAACAGCTGGAGGCTTTCATGGCCACTCCCGAACAACTCAAGCTCGATAACCAGCTGTGTTTCGCGCTGTACTCCACTTCGTTGCTGATGACCAAGGTGTACAAGCCGCTGCTGCAGGCGCTAAACCTCACCTACCCGCAATATCTGGCCATGTTGGTGTTGTGGGAAAACGATGGCATTACCGTGGGCGAGCTTAGCCAACACCTGCTCACCGACCCCGGCTCGGTCACCCCGCTGCTCAAGCGCCTTGAGGCCGAAGGTCTGCTGACGCGCACGCGCAGCAAGGAAGATGAACGGGTGGTGGAACTGCGCGTTACTGAGCAAGGTCGTGCATTGCAAGAACAAGCGCTGGGCCTTCCAGCGTGCATTTTGAAGGCATCCGAGCAGCAACCGGCGCAATTAATGGCGCTAAAAAGCGACCTCGTTGCCCTGCGCGACAGCCTGCAG
>NZ_JBBNAH010000422.1:0-3108 GCF_037994325.1 Pseudomonas sp. | reverse complement strand
CAGCCAGGTCGCTCACCGCACCGGAGAAGACCCGAGCCGATAACAACCCAATAAACACCCCACCCTGCGCCGCGCCGACCACCCGCCCCTGCTCATGGGGCGCCGCGGCGCTGGCGGCATAGGCGATCAAGCCTTGGGTCATGGCCGTACCTAACAGCCCTACCCCGAGCATGCCCGCCAGCAGCACCGGCGCAGACGGCGCCAACGCTACCACCAAGAGCACAGCCACAAGGGCGAACAATTGCGCCGCCACCAAACGCCGCCGATCCATTCGATCCCCCAGCGGCAGCAAAAACAGCAGGGCCAGGGCACAACCCAACTGTGTGGCCGTGACCACGCCACCGACCGCCCCATGACTGATGGCAAACTCGCGCGCCAAAACGTCCAACAACGGTTGTGCGTAGTACACGTTGGCCACACTCAACCCGCTGGCAACGGCGAACAGCCAGACCAGAGCGCGAGGCATTGCAGAAGCAGGAGATACAGTCGTCACAAGCGGGCACCCTTCAATCCAGTTGCAAAATGAAACCGATTGAACAGTAAGAAATTCGGTTTTAAAATGCAACCACATCGTCTTTTTCAGACCACAGGAGTTGTGATGCCACGCCGCCCATCTGAACTTGCCGAGCCCTGCCCAGTGGCCCGCTCCGTCGATATCGTGGGCGATCGCTGGTCACTGCTTATCGTGCGTGATGCGTTCGACGGAACGCGCCGCTTCAGTGACTTCCAGCGCAGCCTGGGGGTCGCTCGTAATATTCTGTCCGATCGCCTGCGCAAGCTGGTCGAGGCTGGCGTTCTGCAAACACAGGCGGCGTCGGATGGCACCACCTATCAGGAATACGTGCTGACCAGCAAAGGCGAAAGCCTGTTTGCGCTGGTCGTGGCCCTGCGGCAATGGGGCGAACAGCATCTGTTTGCGCCCGACGAGGCGCATTCGGATCTGATCGATACCCGCACAGGCCAACCCATCCCGCTTATGACCCCACAATCCATAGATGGCGCGAGGTTGCTGCCTGCCGCAACACAGGTGCGCAAAGTCACGTAGCCGGGTGAGCGCAGGCATAAAAAAACCCGCTCAGTGAGCGGGTTTTTCTTGGGCAGGAAACGCTGGGGTTAAACCAGTTTTTCCAGCTCAGGTACAGCTTCGAACAAGTCCGCAACCAGACCGTAATCGGCTACCTGGAAGATTGGCGCTTCTTCGTCTTTGTTGATTGCCACGATGACCTTGGAGTCTTTCATCCCGGCCAAGTGCTGGATGGCGCCGGAGATACCAACGGCGATATACAGCTGTGGTGCAACGATTTTGCCGGTCTGGCCAACCTGCATATCGTTCGGCACAAAGCCTGCGTCCACTGCAGCGCGCGAAGCACCCACAGCAGCGCCGAGTTTGTCGGCCAACGAGTACAGGTGTTTGAAGTTGTCACCGTTCTGCATACCACGACCGCCGGAAACGACGATTTTGGCAGCGGTCAGTTCAGGACGGTCGGACTTGGCCAGCTCTTCGCCAACAAAGGACGACTTGCCAGCATCAGCCGGGCCGCTAACCGCTTCAACAGCGGCAGAACCGCCTTCAGCAGCAACCGGGTCGAAACCGGTGGAGCGCACAGTGATCACTTTCACGGCAGCCGAAGACTGCACGGTAGCGATGGCGTTACCGGCATAGATCGGACGCTTGAAGGTGTCAGCGCTTTCTACCGAAATGATCTCGGAGATCTGGTCAACGTCCAGGGCAGCGGCAACGCGCGGCAGGATGTTTTTGCCGTTCGAGGTAGCGCTAGCCAGGATGTGGCTGTAGCTCTTGCCCAGCTCAGCAACCAGCGGCGCAACGTTTTCTGGCAGTTGGTGAGCGTAAGCAGCGTTGTCAGCCAACAGTACTTTCGACACACCAGCGATTTTGCTGGCGGCTTCAGCGGCGGCAGCGGCGTTGGCGCCGGCTACCAGCACGTGAATGTCACCACCGATTTTTGCGGCCGCAGCCACAGTGTTCAGGGTGGCAGGCGCCAGGGCTGCGTTGGTGTGTTCAGCGATAACTAGGATAGTCATTAGATTACCTTCGCCTCGTTCTTCAGTTTCTCGACCAGTTCAGCAACCGACTTAACCTTGATACCGGCGCTGCGAGCAGCTGGGGCTTCAACTTTCAAGGTTTTCACGGTGGACGAGGTGGAGACGCCAAGCGCATCAGGAGTAACAGTCTCCAGCGGCTTTTTCTTGGCTTTCATGATGTTCGGCAGCGACGCGTAGCGCGGTTCGTTCAGGCGCAGGTCGGTGGTCACGATCGCCGGCAGGTTCAACGCAACGGTCTGCAGACCGCCGTCGATTTCGCGGGTGACGTTAACCTTGTCGCCAGCCACTTCAACCTTGGAGGCGAAGGTGCCCTGCGCGTAGCCGGTCAGGGCAGCGAGCATTTGGCCGGTTTGGTTGTTGTCGCTGTCGATGGCTTGTTTGCCGAGAATGACCAGCTGAGGCTGCTCTTTATCGACTACCGCTTTCAGCAGTTTGGCCACAGCGAGCGAATTCAGCTCATCTGCCGACTCAACCAGAATGGCGCGATCAGCACCCAGAGCCAGCGCAGTGCGCAGTTGCTCTTGAGCAGTGGTCGGACCGATGGAAACCACGACGATCTCAGTAGCCACGCCTTTTTCTTTCAGGCGGACGGCTTCTTCCACAGCGATTTCGCAGAAGGGATTCATCGACATTTTGACGTTGGCGAGATCAACGCCGGAGTTGTCCGCTTTGACGCGAACCTTGACGTTGTAGTCAACCACTCGTTTGACAGCTACAAGAACCTTCATGGATTCCTCGTTACTCTCCGGTGAATAAGAAGTCGCCAATAGACAATGGCGGGTGATGCGCGTCGGCCGGAACCGACGGTCAGCCTACAGCACGGCTAGGGCAAAACCGCCCGTATCTTGACCGTATCACCCAAACGGGTCAATACGACAAAACGGCCACTTTTAAGCCGTGGAAACCCGATTCTAGCAGGCTATTTGAAAATTCAAACAAACGTTTGTATTGGACCCTTCGAGGTCCGTGGATATAATGCGCCCACGTCGCTCATGGAACGAGCCCGATCCTCCAAATAAAATATAGATAGAGCCTGAGTAGGAG
>NZ_JBBNAH010000421.1:0-3615 GCF_037994325.1 Pseudomonas sp. | reverse complement strand
GTGTAGCCCGCCGCCTTGAGGACGTCGACAGCCGATTGGTGGACGCCTTCGAGAAGAAGGAACTTGATCTTGCTCTTGTCGAGAGAGGTCTTGCTCATCTGAGTACCTGTTTGTCCCGGTAGAAAAGTCAGGGAAAGCCAGCGTGGCGGGCAGCCCATTTCGGCTTCGCGCCGCTGCCGCAAACCGAGCACAGAGCACGATTCGCGGGGGGCGTATGCTAGCATGTCTTCCTTTTTACTTGCTCGGTTGCGACCTGAAAGGTTCTCAGGGCGACCATGAATAGCGCGAGAGTTCTGTAGATGACCGACGTTGCCCTGATTGAACAACTCAAGACCCTGGTTGAGCCTGGCAAAGTGCTGACCGACGCCGATTCGCTCAATACCTACGGTAAAGACTGGACCAAGCACTTCGCCCCGGCACCGCTGGCCATCGCGTTTCCCAAGACCATTGAGCAGGTGCAGGCCATTGTCCGTTGGGCCAATGAGCACAAGGTGGCACTGGTGCCGTCCGGTGGTCGTACCGGGCTTTCCGCTGCCGCTGTGGCCGCCAATGGCGAAGTGGTCGTGGCTTTCGACTATATGAACCAGGTGCTGAGCTTTAACGAATTCGACCGTACCGCTGTGTGCCAGCCGGGCGTGGTCACCAAGCAATTACAGATGTTTGCCGAAGAAAAAGGCCTGTATTACCCGGTGGACTTTGCCTCAGCGGGCTCCAGCCAGATTGGCGGCAATATCGGCACCAACGCCGGTGGCATCAAGGTGATTCGCTACGGCATGACCCGCAACTGGGTCGCTGGCCTGAAAGTGGTTACCGGCAAAGGTGAGCTGCTGGAGCTGAACAAAGACCTGATCAAAAACGCCACCGGCTACGATCTGCGTCAGCTGTTTATCGGCGCTGAAGGCACCCTGGGTTTTGTCGTCGAAGCCACCATGCGCCTGGACCGGGCGCCGCAAAACCTCACCGCCATGGTGCTCGGTGCCGCCGATTTCGACTCGATCATGCCGGTGCTGCACGCTTTTCAGAACAAGCTCGACCTCACCGCCTTCGAATTTTTCTCCGACAAAGCCCTGGCCAAAATCATGGGCCGTGGCGATGTTCCGGCGCCGTTCGAAACCGACTGCCCGTTCTATGCCCTGCTGGAATTTGAAGCCACCACCGAAGAAGTCGCCGAAGCGGCCCTGGCCACCTTTGAGCACTGCGTGGAGCAAGGCTGGGTGCTTGATGGCGTGATGAGCCAAAGCGAGCAGCAACTGCAAAACCTGTGGAAGCTGCGCGAGTACATCTCGGAAACCATCTCGCACTGGACGCCGTACAAAAACGATATCTCGGTCACAGTGGCCAATGTGCCGGCGTTCTTGCATGACATCGACGCCATTGTCGGCGAGCACTACCCGGATTTCGAAATCGTCTGGTTTGGTCATATCGGCGACGGCAACCTGCACCTGAACATCCTCAAGCCAGAAAACCTGAGCAAGGACGAGTTCTTTGCCAAGTGCGCGACGGTGAACAAGTGGGTGTTCGAAATCGTGCAAAAGTACAACGGCTCGATCTCCGCCGAACACGGCGTGGGCATGACCAAACGCGATTACCTGACCTACAGCCGCTCGGAAGCCGAAATCGCCTATATGAAAGCCATCAAGGCCGTGTTTGACCCCAATGGCATCATGAACCCGGGCAAGATTTTCCCCCTGTAACACTGTTTTCGCTTGCGCCGGGACGGCCACAAGCTGGCCCGGCTTTCACACGATTCAGGAGTCGTTTATGAGCTACCAACATCGTTATCAGGATGGCACCCACATCCATTTTCCTATCGGCAAAGTGGTCTGCGTAGGGCGTAACTACGCCGAGCACGCTAAAGAACTGAACAACCCGGTGCCCACCGAGCCGCTGTTGTTTATCAAGCCCGGCAGTTGTGTGGTGGAAGCCGAAGGCGGCTTTAGCATTCCCACCGACCGTGGCGGCGTGCACTACGAAGCGGAAATCGCCGTGCTGATCGGCAAGCCGTTGTCGCGCACGCCGAATCAGGAGGAAGTGCTCGACGCCATTTCCGGTTTTGCCCCGGCCTTGGACCTGACCCTGCGCGACGTGCAAGCCAAGCTCAAGGAAAAGGGTTACCCGTGGGAAATCGCCAAGTCGTTTGACGGCGCCGCCGTGCTGGCGCCGTTTGTCAGCAGCGATGCCTACAGCGACCTGACCGATATCGGCATTCGCCTGACCATCAATGGCGAAGTGCGCCAGGACGGCAACAGCGCCTCCATGCTTAACCCGATTCTGCCGATCATTGCCCACATTGCCGGGCACTTCAGTCTGCAACCGGGCGACGTGATTCTCACCGGCACACCGGCCGGCGTAGGGCCGTTGAACCAAGGTGATGAGCTGCTACTCGAACTGGTCGGCCAGTCGAGCGTCAGCACCCGCGTGCTGTAACAGAGTCGACAAATCGCTGTAACCAATTGCGGGTGTCGTGAGCGCGAGTGGCTGTTGTACAGTTCGGCTCCCGCCCGCGCCCCAGTGCGCGGGTAAACGGTTCTTCACGGATGATCCAACCGGAATGTCATGCTTTGGCGGCTAGTGTGCCGCCGCAGTAACAGAGACAGTCCCTATGCGCCCCATTCGTCCTCTGACCCTGCGCCGCAGCTGGCCCTGGCTGGTATTTGCCGCCGTATTGGTTACCGTCGCCGCGTTCACCTACACCTGGGGCTGGCTGGGCCAAGCCCAGTACTGGGCCGATGAAGATAACTTCGACCAGGCCGAACGTGATGCCAGCATCTGGCTGCCGGGCTACCGGGCAATTATTCAAGCCAAGCCGCTCAAGGATCTTGAGGACGACGAAACCTCGGACCTGACTTACAACCCCGACACCAAAACCCTGTTCACCGTCACTGGCAAAGAGCCGCTGCTGGTCGAGTTGACGCGCGACGGTGAAGTGCTGCGGCGTATCGAGCTGGTCGGTTTCAACAACCCCGAAGGGGTGGCGATGCTCAGCAACGGCAATATGGCGATCACCGATGAACGCCGCCGTACGCTGTCGATTTTCAAGCTCGGCCCGGTGGACGTGGAATTGCGTGCGATAGACACCGAGGAATTCGACCTCGGCTATTCCGACTCCGGCAACAAAGGGTTTGAGGGCATCGCCTGGGATCCGGCGCAGCAGCGCTTACTGTTGGGCAAAGAGCGCTCACCAACTGCTATGTTCAGCTGGAGCAGCGACGGCACCCAGGAGCTGGCCGGCAAGATGGAACCGCTGCCCAGTGACGAGCTGTATATGCGCAACCTCTCGGCCCTGAGCGTTGACCCGCGTACCGGCCACACCCTGGTGCTGTCCGCGCAATCCAAGCTGCTGTTGGAGTTAGATGAGCGTGGCCAGCCGGTGAGCTTTATCAGCCTGTTTGGTGGCATGAACGGCCTGCACAACAGCATTCCGCGGGCGGAAGGCGTGGCCATTGATGAGGAAGGCACTATCTATATGGTCAGCGAGCCGAATCTGTTTTACGTGTTCCGCAAAGAGAAAGCAGCGGATCCGTCTTAAACAACCGTACCCGCTCAAACCTGTAGGGTGTGCTGTGCGCACCAAGCTATTTCCCCGCCTACCTTCTGGTCAGCAATACCACCGTC
>NZ_JBBNAH010000420.1:0-4420 GCF_037994325.1 Pseudomonas sp. | reverse complement strand
GTCGGTGACCTTGTAGCGCAACCCCGCCTCGGCATCGAGCTCGTATTCGCTGTCGCCACCAATAGGTTTGCCCAGTTCGCCATTGCTGAACATCTCGAACGTTTTACCCACCAGGTAACGGTTGTAGTCCCACTTCAAGCCAACCGAATAAAAGTTATCGGCGCCACCGTCTTTGTATTCGTAGTCGTTTTGGTTGACCAAAGTGGCCAGGGAGAACGCACCAAGCTCGTCATCCCAGAACTGGTAGCCAGGACCGGTACCGATGGTGCGTTGGCTGGAAACATCTTCGATATGGTCGCGCTTGTAGCTCACGCGGCCTTGCCAGAACCAATGCTCGTCCAGGAAGCGGTCGAGCGCGTATTCGGCATTCCAGTTATTGGTGGTGGTGACGTCGTCCTGCATTTCACGGTTGTAGCCGCCTTCGGCGTTGTGCCGCCAGGCGCCATGGCGTGCCGTGGTTTTGAAGTCGACATCGTAGTCATCGGTGTCTTTGTCGGCGCGTTTGTAGTCCAGGCCGAGGTCGATATTGCCCTTCCACACCAAGTCTTCGACGATAGGCTTGGGCTTGATGAGCTGTTCAATGCTCGCCAGCTCAATGGTTTTCGGCGCTTCGCCGTTAACCAAGGTGACCTTGCCGTCTTCGGCTGCTTTCAGCGACTTGGCGCGCTCACCGGTGATGTCGTCCTGTTTGACCATCAGTTCACGGTCGCTTTCCAGGGTTTTCACCTGTTTCCAATCCAGGGGAATGGTGCCGCCGTAGCTGGTTTGCAGCACCAGCTTGCCGCCATCGAATACTTTGATTTCGCCGGTGAGCCGGTCGCCGTTTTTCAACCACACGGTATCGGCCAGAACAGGGCTTGCGGCCAGCGTTAGCGCGGCGCACGAGAGGGCTTTGGACAGCTTGTTGGTGTACGCCATAAGGACGGCTAATGCTCCATAGTGGTGAGGGCCGGGCTTTATCCGCGGCGCCCAAACCGGTGAAGGACTGACCGACAGAAAAACCCCAAGTTCCCGGAAAATGCAGGCTAAGGCTTGTTACAGAGCCTTCGGCCGGGTGTAAACGCAGATAAACCGCGGGCTAAAGCAAATCGACCAGCGGTTTTTCCCGCCGTGCTATCGAGCTGCCCGAAGAGCTCGTTTAAGCTGCAGGTTCCGTACCCAACAGGCATCCCGCTCAATGCCCGCCTCGACAAAAAAAACCGTACAGCCTAAGCGCCACGTCGCTATCAGCCCATCAGCAGCTGTCGTCACGCAAGACGCCGACGCGCGCCGCACGGCACTTTACGTGACCCTGGCGCAAGTACCCAGCGGTTATGTGGTGAGCTATGGGCAATTAGCTGATTTGGCCGGTTTAGGCCGTGCGGCACGCTGGGTTGGCCGCACTCTTAGCCAGTTGCCCGAAGGCAGCACGCTACCCTGGCACCGCGTAGTAGCAGCCGGTGGGCGCCTGAGTTTGGCTGCCGGCACCGTCTCTGGCGATGAACAACGGGCACGCCTACGCGCCGAAGGGGTGCGTATGGTCAACCAAAGGGTGGATATCGGGCGTCATGGGTGGCGCCCAATGGAGCACAGCGGTTAGAGTGCGCGCTGTTTTTGCCATCCAGTTTGCCCAGTCAAACCGGGTACTCCATGTGTTGTTAATTGCAGGCAGATCACAGCCCAATGCCCCGTAAAACCTGGCGCGACGCCCTCGCCGCCTATGCTTCACCGGCCAGCCTGGCCTTGTTGCTGCTTGGCTTCGCCGCCGGCCTGCCGTACATGCTGGTGTTCTCCACGTTGTCGGTGTGGCTGCGTGAGGCTGGCGTGTCGCGCGAAACCATCGGTTTTGCCAGCCTGATCGGCCTGGCTTACGCCTTTAAATGGATCTGGTCGCCACTGCTCGACCAATTTCGCCTGCCGCTTCTCGGTCGCCTGGGCAGGCGCCGCTCCTGGCTGGTGCTGGCGCAAATCGTTATCGCCCTGGGCCTGATCGGCATGGCGCTGTGCGACCCGCGCACCAACCTGACTTGGCTGATCGCCATCGCCGTATTGGTGGCCTTTGCCTCCGCCACCCAAGATATCGCCGTCGACGCCTACCGGCTGGAGATCGCCGACGACACCCGCCAAGCCGCCCTCGCCGCCAGCTATATGCTCGGTTACCGCGTTGCTGCCCTACTCGCCACCGCGGGCGCCCTGTACTTCGCCGAATGGTTTGGCTCCACCAGCAGCGCCTACGAATTCGGCGCCTGGGCCAGCACCTATCTGATGTTCGCGCTATTGATGCTGCCGGGCCTGCTCACCACCTTGTGGATGCGCGAACCCCATGTCGATATGCCAGTGCAGACCACCACCTCGCGCTTCAAGCTCAAAGACCAGCTGTACTCGGTGCTTATTCTGTTAGTAATGCTGATCTCCCTGCCGGCGATGATCACCGGCTTGCTCGACCGTGCTTGGCCACGGGCGGCGCTGTACGCGATTTTCCTTGGCGCGTGCCTGATGCCGGCCGGGCGCCGCCTGATCGCCCCAGTGCGCGATCTGCTGAGCCAGCAGCGCAAACAATTGATCGTCGCCGCGCGCGGCAAAGTCATCCCCAACTTCGACTTTGTGCACCAAGCGGTGTCGATGATTGTGCTGATCATCATCTTGGTGACCGCAGCGGCGGCGGCCAAAGCCTTCTCCACCGGGGCCTGGCCGCGCGGCACCATGTATGTGCTGATTGCCCTGGCCTGCCTGTCGGCGCCGGGTCGTCTGTTGATGGCGCCGGTGGTCACGCCGATCAGCGAGTTTGTGCAGCGCTATCGCTGGCAGGCCTTGCTGCTGCTGGGCTTGATTGCCACCTATCGCATGTCCGATACGGTCATGGGCGTGATGGCCAACGTGTTCTATATCGACCAAGGCTTTAGCAAGGAGCAGATCGCCAGCGTCAGCAAGCTGTTCGGGCTGGTGATGACCCTGGTGGGGGCGGGTGCTGGCGGGGTGTTGATCGTGCGCTTTGGCATCATGCCGATTCTGCTGATCGGCGGCATATTGTCGGCAGCCACCAACCTGCTGTTTATGTGGCTCAGCGATATGGGCGCCAACCTGGACATGCTGATCCTGACCATTTCCGCCGACAACTTCAGTGCTGGCCTGGCCACCTCGGCTTTTGTCGCCTACCTATCGAGCCTGACCAACCTGAAATTCTCCGCCACCCAATACGCGCTGCTCAGCTCCATCATGCTGCTGCTACCGCGCTTGATTGGCGGCTACTCGGGGGTGATGGTGGAGAACGTCGGCTATCACAAGTTCTTCCTGATCACGGCGCTGTTGGGGATTCCAACCCTGATTCTGATTTGCTGGCAATGGCAGCGGATGGCCAGTCAGAAGCAGCCGGCGGTGGAAGAGCCTGCGGTGGTAAGCGAAGAGAAAACGCGGACCGAACAGGTTTGAGTAACAAAAGCCGGCTTACGCCGGCTTTTGGGTTTTATGCAGACTCTTGCACCATACGAACCACCCGCTGCGGAAACGGAATGCCGATCCCGGCCTTCTGCAGCCGATCGCGAATCTCTTCGTTGTATTTAAAGGTCAGGCTCCAGTAGTCGGCGGTATTGACCCACACCCGCAGCGACATTTTGATTGAGCTATCGCCTAACCCCGCCACTACCACGGCTGGCGCCGGGTCTTTCAGCACGCGCTCGTCTTCGGCCATATCCAGCAGCACCTGCTTGGCCGCTTGCAGATCGGCGTTGTAGTCGATGCCGATATCAAACACCACCTGGCGCGTGGCCTGGCGGTTGTAGTTGGTGATGATGCCGTTGGACAGGCTGCCGTTGGGCATGATCACGGTCTTGTTGTCGCCAGTGCGCAATACGGTGTGGAAGATCTGAATGTTATCCACAGTGCCGGAAATACCCTGCGCCTCGATCACATCACCAATGCGGAATGGGCGGAACAGCAAGATCAGCACACCACCGGCAAAGTTGGCCAAGCTGCCCTGCAACGCCAAACCGATAGCCAGACCGGCAGCACCGATAGCGGCAATAAACGACGTGGTTTCCACACCAATCATCGACGCGGCGCTGATCACCAGCAGCACTTTCAAAATGATATTGGCCAGGGTGCCGATAAAACCCTGCAAGGCGGGGTCGCCGAGACGGCGGCCAATCACGGCGCTGAGGTTATTGGTCAGTCGATTGATCAACCACCAGCCAATCGCCAGTACCACCAACGCCAACAGTACGCGGCCGCTGTAGGCCATGATCACCGGTAGCCACGCCGTCGAGGCATCCACCAAGCGATCCATTTCGGTATTGATATCCATAGCGCCTCCTCAGCTGTCTGACTGCCCAAATGCCAGTCATAAAAACAGCCGCTGCGTCTTTTGCGACGTCAGGTGGGCGTGATGGTTCCCGTTGGTCGGGCTTGGCAATGGTGTATTGGTGCGCACAGCACACCCTAAGTG
>NZ_JBBNAH010000419.1:0-2935 GCF_037994325.1 Pseudomonas sp. | reverse complement strand
GAATTTGTCCACGCCCTGAACGACAGAGTAGATATCGTACATGCCACCGGAATTCGCGCAGGCGCCCATGGAAATAACCCACTTAGGCTCGAGCATTTGCTCGTACAAGCGCTGAATGACCGGAGCCATTTTTACGAAACAGGTACCTGCGACCACCATGAAGTCCGCCTGGCGTGGTGATGCACGAATTACTTCGGCACCAAAACGGGCGATGTCATGGGGAGCGGTAAACGCGGTAGTCATCTCCACATAGCAGCAGGACAGGCCGAAGTTGTACGGCCAAAGGGAGTTCTTGCGCCCCCAATTCACCGCACCATGCAGCACGTCCTGCAGTTTGCCCATGTAGATGTTTTTGTGAACTTGATCCTCTAGCGGATCGGAAACGGTCTCCCGTTCGCCGATCGGATACTGCTCATTAGGCGCATCCGGGTCGATCCTGGTGAGTTTGTATTGCATCGCCAAAGCCTCATTGTTTTAGCTTCGCCTGCCGCTTGCGACGACCTTCGGGAGCCCAATCAAGAGCACCGATGCGCCATAGGTAGACAAGACCTGCCAACAGAATTGCTATAAAAACTGTAGCTTCTATAAAGCCGGCCCAGCCGCTTTCGCGAACGGACACCGACCAGGCGAAGAGAAAGAGGGCTTCAACGTCAAAGATCACGAACAGCATCGCGACCAAATAGAATTTTGCTGAGAGGCGCAGACGTGCGTTGCCGGTAGGCAACATGCCGGATTCGAATGGCTCATTTTTGCTGCGACCCCAGGCTTTGCTACCGAGCAGGCTGGAGACGCCGAGCATAAAGGCACACAGGCCGATTACACCCAACAGGAAAATGGCAAAGCCCCAGTTGTGGGACATGGTCGCGACGGCTTCAGCAGGCATGCCGGTACTCCTTAAATAAGCATCGGCGAAATCATGGAATGTGGAAGTCGCTGGTTGCAATGCTTAGCCAGCAATCTAATTTTCGTAATTTTATGCGTGTCTGCCTTCGTAAGTAAATTTTTCCTTATAAAAAATTAACTTACGGGCCAACATGTTAGCGCTGCATTTCAGGCAAAGCCCCGTGTGGCGGGGTTTTGGCGCTTTATAGGTCCTTAGTCGTATATCAGCGATTTTGTTGTTTATGACTGCAAAGTTCGCTCTAGATGATAGTCATTGTTATTTGGCGCGACGAACTTCGTATCGAGTTGTGCAGGAACAGGATAGTTGCTGTTTGTGGTTATGCGAGCGGGAAGTAAGGCGGGTACTTTTTTGCGTGATTGTCGGCGTTTTTGTTCGTACAGACGCGGCGTATGTCGCAGCTGGAGTGGGCTTGATCTGGGCTTCGATTTTGGCCGCATAGGCCACGAAAGCTTGGCCTTTTTCCCAGGCTTCTATGGGTATGCTCCGTGGCGTGTGTTGTGCACCGTGGTGATGATCGCGCCCAGCACGCTCTACCTGGCCCAGGGGCGAAGAATTGCGGGCATAAAAAAGGCGAACCGAGGTTCGCCTTTTTTACACCCTAGGCCGAGGCCTAGTGAGCCATTCCGTGAATCAATGGAATTGGTTCATGGTGTTGTCTTTACCGCTTGCCTTCAGAGCGGCTTCGCCAGCGAAGTACTCTTTATGGTTGTCGCCCAGGTCGGAACCGGCCATGTTCTGGTGCTTAACGCAAGCGATGCCTTGACGCAGCTCTTCGCGTTGAACGCCTTTCACGTAAGCCAGCATGCCTTGGTCGGCGAAGTAGCCTTTGGCCAGGTTGTCGGTGGACAGCGCAGCGGTGTGGTAGGTCGGCAGGGTGATCAGGTGGTGGAAGATACCAGCCTGAGCGGAACCGTCGCGTTGGAAGGTGCGGATCTTCTCGTCAGCAACCTGAGCCAGTTCGGTGGCGTCGTAGTCAACGCTCATCAGCTTGGCGCGGTCGTAGGCGGAAACGTCTTTGCCTTCAGCAACGAATGCATCGAACACTTGCTGACGGAAGTTCAGGGTCCAGTTGAAGGACGGGCTGTTGTTGTAGACCAGCTTGGCGTTCGGGATCACTTTGCGGATCTCGTTAACCATGGCAGCGATCTGGCCAACGTGTGGCTTCTCGGTTTCGATCCACAGCAGGTCAGCGCCGTTCTGCAGCGAGGTGATGCAGTCCAGAATGCAGCGAGCTTCGCCGGTGCCAGCGCGGAACTGGAACAGGTTGGAAGGCAGGCGCTTAGGACGCAGCAGTTTGCCGCCACGGTTCAGAACCACGTCACCGTTGTTCAGCTCGGAAGCCGACACTTCTTCGCAGTCCAGGAAGGAGTTGTACTGGTCGCCCAGGTCACCTGGTTGCTTGGTAACAGCGATTTGCTTGGTCAGGCCGGCACCCAGGGAGTCGGTACGGGCAACGATCACGCCGTCGTCCACGCCCAGTTCCAGGAATGCGTAGCGAACTGCGTTGATCTTGGCCAGGAAGTCTTCGTGCGGCACGGTCACTTTGCCGTCTTGGTGACCGCATTGTTTCTCGTCAGAAACCTGGTTTTCGATCTGGATGCAGCAAGCACCGGCTTCGATCATTTTCTTGGCGAGCAGGTAGGTAGCTTCTGGGTTACCGAAGCCTGCGTCGATGTCGGCGATGATTGGCACTACGTGAGTTTCGTAGTTGTCGACCTGAGCTTGGATTTCAGCGGCCTTGGCGCTGTCGCCAGCGGCGCGGGCAGCGTCCAGTGCGGTGAACAGCAGATCCAGCTCACGGGCATCAGCCTGGCGCAGGAAGGTGTACAGCTCTTCGATCAGACCGGAAACGGCGGTCTTCTCGTGCATGGATTGGTCAGGCAGCGGGCCGAAGTCCGAACGCAGTGCCGCAACCATCCAGCCGGACAGGTAGAGGTAGCGCTTGTCGGTAGTCTTCAGGTGCTTTTTGATCGAGATCAGCTTTTGCTGACCGATAAAGCCGTGCCAGCAGCCCAGGGACTGGGTGTAGAC
>NZ_JBBNAH010000418.1:0-9400 GCF_037994325.1 Pseudomonas sp. | reverse complement strand
CAATAACGGTGTTCGCCAAGCCAACCACGCCCCGTCAGGGGCGTTGTTGTATCTGCCGCCAAGTTCGTAGATGAAAGTAGTGGCGAGAAGCCATGCAAGTTCTGCGCGCTGACCTACTCTTTGGTTTGGGCAGGCGTATAAGTAGGAAAAGTCTTACGCGTGATGTCGTCTGTATTCGGGGTATTGGGTGCTCTATGCGGCTGTCTCTTTCCTGTTTGCTGGGTGCACTCATTCTTGGGGCATCGACCCTGGTGCTGGCCGCGCCAGCGGTTACCTGCACCCGCACATTAAGCCTGGCCCTGCATGATCATGGCCTGCTGTATTCCGCCGACACCGATGCCGGTATCGACAAGGACTTTGCCGAAGAGCTGATCAAACGCAGCGGCTGCAAGGTCAGCGTTTCGCTGCTGCCGCGCGCACGGATTTGGCAGTTGATTGAGCAGGGCGCGCTGGATTTCAGCCTGTCCGGCATTACCGACGAGTCGCGCAACCGTTATGCCAGCTTTGCCTGGTACTTTTCTGATCAGTATTACCTGCTGGTGCGTGAGGACACGCAGGTCAAGTCGCTGGCCGATTTTGCCGCCAACCCGGCCTTGCAACTCGGGGTAATCCGCAGTTTTCGCTACAGCCCGCGGGCCAATGAGTTGGTTGATGAGCTCACCACCCAGCGCCGGGTGCGCAATGCCAGCCGCCTGGAGCCACTTTACGAAGTGCTGATGAGCAACCAGATCCAGGGCATGATCATCGAGCCCTTTGATTACCCCCAGGTGCAGAGCGAGGCCATTCGCCAACACACGCGGGTGGTGGAAACCGGCGATGCGCCTACGCCCCATGGCTTGATCATGTCCAACAAGTCTCTGTCGATTGAGGAACGCGCGCAGTGGCGCGCGCTGGTGGATGAGATGCGCGCCGATGGCACGGTGGAGCGTATTTTCGCCAAGTACCTGCCGGCTGACCTGGCCCACACACTGGTTGATTTCTGATCATGTCGCCCCTCGGCCTGCGCTATAAGTTGCTCGCGCCGTTGATACTGCTGGTGTCTCTCGGCGTGACGTACTGGCTCTGGCACCACGAGCAGCGCAATGCCCTGATTGATCGTCTGGAAACCGCCGACTACAACCTGCGCGAAGCCACCGGCAGCATTGACCAGCGTATTGCCACCTACGAGCAAGTGCTGCGCGGCGTGCAAGGATTGTTCGCCGCCTCCGATCAGGTGCGCCGCGAGGAATTCAAAACCTACCTCGATTCGCTGCAATTAGGCGCCGACTATGCCGGCCTGGAAGGCATCGGCTTTGTGCAATGGACGGCGCGTGCCGATTTGCCCGCGTTGATTGCCGACCAGCGCCAAAGTGGTATTGCCGACTACCAAGTGCGCCCTGAGGGTGAGCGCGATTTTTATGCACCGGTGGTGCAGATGGAACTGCTCTCGGGTAATAGCCACCTGGTGCTGGGCATCGACCCCTACGCCGATGCCGAACGGCGTGTGGCCATGGAGCGTGCGCGCGACTCGGGCGACGCCAAGATCACCGGCAAAGTGGAGTTGGTGATTCCCGGTGAAACCGATGCGCAAAGCAAAGCCGGCTTTCTGATGTTTTTGCCGGTCTACGCTAAAGGCCGACCCCACGAGACCCAGGCAGAACGTCAGGCGGCACTGATTGGTTGGGTGGTGGCGCCGCTGCGCATTAATAAACTGATGGCCAGCCTTTATGGCACACGTTCCAGCGCCATGCCGATCAGGATTTATGAAGGGGTTAAACAGGCTAAGCCATCCTTACTCTACGACTCCAGCCAAGGCACGGCACGCAGCGCCAGCGGGCGCAGCGATGCGGTGGAATACCTGGAAGTGGCCGGACGAACGTGGACGCTGGAAATTCTCGGCGACCAATCGCGTGAGCGGCCGATCAGCAAAGACAACTCCGGGCTGATCGCCGGCGCAGGTCTTGCCCTGAGTCTGCTGCTTACTGTTCTCACCTGGGTGCTGACCACCGGCCATTCACGGGCCCATGCCTTGGCGCGGGAAATGACCCGTGAACTGCGCGACAGCGAAACCCGCCTGCGCCACCAAGCTGAACACGATGCCCTGACCGGCTTGCCCAACCGCGCCCTGTTTAGCGATCACTTGAGCCATGCCCTGGCTCAGGCGCGGCGCAATCGCTCGCGTCTGGCGTTGATGTTTATCGACCTCGACCGCTTTAAACCGATCAACGACACCCTCGGCCACCATGTGGGCGATGCGCTGTTGCAGGTGGTGGCTGAGCGTTTGCAGAGTTGCGTGCGTGAGTCCGACATTGTTGGACGCATGGGCGGCGACGAATTTGTCGTGCTGCTGCCGGTGATCGATGGTGATGAGGATGCATTGGTAGTCGCCGAGAAAATTCGCGATGCGTTGAATCAACCCTTTGACCTGGGCTGTGGCCAGCCCCTGAGTTTGTCCTCAAGTACCGGTATTGCCCTGTTTCCCGAGCATGGCCAAGACGAAGTGCAACTGACCAAAAACGCCGATGCGGCGATGTATTTGGCCAAGGACAACGGCCGCAATCAGGTGCAGTTGTATCGGGCAGTGATGAATGTGCTGAGCTAGGGGCAAGGGGCGCACCGGAAAAATCACCACCTACCCGTAGGGTGTGCTGCGCGCACCTGGCGTTAGTGCAGTTCCGGCGTGGCCCGTAACTGCCGTAACCGCTCACTCAATAGCAAGCGCTGCGCGGTGTCGTCACACAGCAACAACGCACGTTCAACGTCGTAGCGCTCGCCTTGCGGGCATTCCAGGTTGCGGTAGATATCTGCCCGGGCCAAGTGATCCACCAAACTCGGTTGCCCCAGCAGCAACACCCGTTCGGCATCCTTTAGCGCCGCCAGCGGTTCCTGCGCGTGGGTGTGCAAACTGCGCAGGTTGCGCGACAGGCGCTGCAGCATCTGCCGAGGGCTACAGCTTTGCAGGTGGTTGGCGTGCAGTTCGGCCTTGGGCCCGAGGGTGCGCAGCAGTAGTTCGCGGCAGTCACGGGTGTAGAGACGACGGCCGCTGCACGGGTCCAGCAGGTGGTCGGCGCCCGGTACGCGCAGGAGGAAATGACCGGGGAAGTTCACCCCTTGTAATGGGATCGCCAAGCGCTGCGCCAGCTCCAAGGCGATCAGCGCCAGCGACAACGGTTGGCCTCGGCGGCGCAACAAAACCTGATCAAGCAAGGCGCTGCGCGGGAGCAGAGGCGTGCTGTCGTCTTCGTGGAAGTCCAGTTCACCCAAGCGCCGCAGCAGCGGTTGGGCCAGTTCGTTGGCGGGAAGATTGGGCAGCCCGCTGCTGACCTGCTGCGTCAGCCCGCTCAAATCGCGCAGTACCTGTTGCGGCACCAGACGTTCGTCATGTTCGGCGGCAACCCATAGCGCGGCTTCAAACAGCGCGGGCGGCTCACGATCGATAGCGGCAAGGCAGGCTTGGCGTGGGGTCATCGGTTTCTCCGGGTCGCCCTAGGTTTGTAGCGGTTCGCTGGGGCTTCGTCCAGCGTTGCGTTATGCCCGCGATCATCAACAAGAGCGGCGCTTATGCTTGCCTGGTCGGTTAGGTCGATAACGGCCAACTACACTGCTGGGAATCACAAAAACAAGGAGTCATCACATGTTCGCTTTAATGGAAGCGGCGCGTGTCGAGGCCCTGCATTGTTTCAACGATTCTGCCACCGGGCTGCGGGCCTTTATTGTTATCCATAACAGCCGTTTGGGTCCGGCCCTGGGCGGCTGTCGTTACCTCAGTTACCCCGACGAAAAAGCCGCCATCGACGACGCCGTGCGCTTGGCCCAGGGCATGAGCTACAAAGCCGCGCTGGCCGGCTTGGCCCAGGGCGGTGGTAAGGCGGTGATCTTGCGCCCGCCGGGTGTGGATAACCGCGCCGCCTTGTTTGAAGCCTTCGGCCGGGCGATTGATAGCCTTGGCGGCCGCTACGTGACCGCCATCGACAGCGGCACCTTAAGTGCTGATATGGATTGCGTGGCCCAATACACCGGCCACGTCACCAGTACCACCAGCGCCGGTGACCCT
Organism: Pseudomonas sp.; assembly: GCF_037994325.1. Classification (GTDB taxonomy): domain Bacteria; phylum Pseudomonadota; class Gammaproteobacteria; order Pseudomonadales; family Pseudomonadaceae; genus Aquipseudomonas. Next base: position 5,367 of record NZ_JBBNAH010000418.1, on the reverse strand, counting down.
TCACCCCACACCGCCATGGGCGTATTTGCCGGCATCCGCGCTACCGCCCAGGCGCGCCTTGGCAGTGATGATCTGGAAGGCTTGCGAGTGGCGATTCAGGGCTTGGGGAATGTTGGCTTTGCGCTCGCCGAGCAACTGCATGCAGCCGGCGCCGAGCTGTTTGTCAGTGACCTCGACCCCGGCCGGGTGCAATTGGCCGTGGAGCAACTCAACGCGCGGCCGGTGGCCAACGAAGCGCTGCTCTGCACGCCGTGCGACATCCTCGCGCCCTGCGGCCTGGGCGGTGTACTGAATGCCCAGAGCGTAGCCAAGCTGCGCTGCTCGGCGGTGGCTGGCGCGGCGAATAACCAGTTGCTTAGCCCTGGCGCAGCGGATGACCTGGAAGCGCGCGGCATTCTGTATGCGCCGGACTACGTGATCAACTCCGGTGGCTTGATCTACGTGGCGCTTAAACACCGCGGCGAGGAGTTGCCGGCGATTACCGCACATCTGACCCAGATCGACCGGCGCCTGACCGAAATCTATGGCCACGCCCAGGCGGATAAACGTTCGCCGGCAAGGGTGGCGGATGCGTTGGCGGAAAGGATTTTGTATGGCAACCGGTAGCGCAAACGCCCGTAGCCTTTGCGCCTATGCCTGTGCGGACGCCGCGGCCCTCGTGTCTAACACCGTCATTCCCACGGAAGCGGGAACCCAGATTCGTGTGGGTATAGGCGTTCGCCGTAATAATCTGGGTCCCCGCCTTCGCGGGGACGACGGACTGGTTGCGGTTTAACGCCGTCAATCCCGCGTAGGCGGGAATCCAGAATGGTGCGGGTGTAGGCGTTCGCCGTGAAAAGTCTGGGTCCCCGCCTGCGCGGGGACGACGGGGTAGTTGCGGTTAACGCCGTCATTCCCGCGTAGGCGGGAATCCAGAATGCTGCGGATGTAGGCGTTCGCCGTAAACGTCTGGTTCCCCGCTTGCGTGGCGACGACGAGGGTTAGATATCAATCTCGCCATCACGCTTGTGCTTCCAGCTGTCGTTACCCGGCAGCAGCAAGTTCAGCGCGATAGCGACGATGGCGCACAGGGCGATACCTTTCAGGCCAACGTCATCAGGACCCGTGCCGGTACCCACCAGCACGCCGCCAATACCAAACACCAAGGTCACAGACACGATCACCAGGTTGCGCGCCTCGCTGAGGTCGACCTTGTGACGGATCAGGGTGTTCATGCCCACCGCCGCAATCGAGCCAAACAGCAGGCAGAGAATGCCGCCCATGACCGGCACCGGGATGCTTTGTAGCAGCGCGCCGAATTTGCCGATAAAGGCCAGGACGATGGCAAATATCGCCGCCCAGGTCATGATTTTCGGGTTGTAGTTTTTCGTCAGCATGACCGCGCCCGTCACTTCGGCGTAGGTGGTATTGGGCGGCCCACCAAACAGGCCAGCCACCGAGGTGGCGATGCCATCGCCCAGCAGGGTGCGATGCAGGCCTGGCTTTTTCAGGTAGTCGCGGCCGGTCACGCTGCCCACCGCAATCACGCCGCCGATATGTTCAATCGCCGGGGCCAAGGCCACCGGCACGATAAACAGAATGGCTTGCCAATTAAATTCTGGCGCGGTGAATTTCGGCAGTTCCAGCCACGGCGCCGCGGCGATTTTAGCGGTGTCGACTACGCCGAAATAGAACGCAGCGGCAAAGCCCACCAGCACGCCGGAGATGATCGGCACCAGGCGGAAAATGCCTTTGCCGAATACGGCCACGATCAGCGTGGTCAACAGCGCCGGCATGGAAATCAGCATGGCGGTTTTGTACGGGATCAGCTCGGTGCCGTCGCCCGCTTTACCCATAGCCATATTGGCGGCGATAGGCGCCATGGCTAGGCCGATGGAAATCACCACCGGGCCGATCACCACGGGGGGCAGCAAGCGGTCGATAAAACCAGTGCCTTTGATCTTCACGGCGAGGCCGAGGAAGGTATAAACAAAGCCGGCCGCAACAATGCCGCCCATGGTCGCGGCCAGGCCGAATTGACCTTTGGCGAGAATGATCGGGGTGATAAAGGCAAAGCTGGAAGCAAGGAATACCGGCACCTGCCGGCCTGTCACTAGCTGGAACAGAATGGTGCCCAGGCCCGCGGTGAATAACGCCACGTTAGGATCCAGCCCGGTAATCAGCGGCATCAGCACCAGGGCGCCAAAGGCCACGAACAGCATCTGTGCACCCGAGAGCACGGTGCGCCAGAGTGGATCGTTAAATTCGTCCTGCATGGGTTACGCGTCCTTTTGCTTGGTGCCGAAGATCTTGTCGCCGGCATCACCCAGGCCCGGAATGATGTAGCCGTGTTCGTTAAGTTTTTCATCGATCGAGGCGGTGAAAATCATCACCTCGGGGTGGGCGTCCTGTACGGCTTTGATGCCTTCCGGTGCAGCAACCAAGACCATGGCGCGAATGTCTTTGCAGCCGGCTTTTTTCAGCAGGTCGATGGTGGCGACCATGGAGCCGCCGGTGGCCAGCATCGGGTCGATGATCAGCGCCAGGCGCTCGTCAATTTCCGGCACCAGCTTTTCCAGGTAGGTGTGGGCTTGCAGGGTTTCTTCGTTACGGGCCACGCCCACGGCGCTGACCTTGGCGCCCGGAATCAGGCTGAGCACGCCTTCAAGCATGCCAATACCGGCACGTAGAATCGGCACGATGGTGATCTTCTTCCCGGCGATTTTTTCCACGTTGACGCTGCCACACCAGCCTTCAATCGCGTAAGTTTCCAGGGGCAGATCCTGGGTCGCTTCGTAGGTGAGCAGCGCGCCCACCTCCTGCGCCAGTTCACGGAAGTTTTTTGTGCTGATATCGGCGCGACGCATCAGACCGAGCTTGTGGCGGATCAGTGGGTGGCGGATTTCGCGGATAGGCATGTGGGGCTCCGAAACAGGGCGGCAAAAAATTGTGACAAGAGTAAAGCATTCGATATGCCAAGTGGCGGGGTGACCGGGTGGTCTGCAACATTTCCTGTGCTTGCGGACAGGAAATGTCGCCAACAGATACGCCGCGCACTATCGCCGACACGTGACCGATGGGGCTTGCCCCAAGGCAGGGGGATGCGTACCTTTGCCGACTTTTATTTTGACGCCTCGATCAGGTTTTGATCGGCGCACCTAAACCCCGTGAGGAATAGCCCATGTCCGTCGATCTAGCCCACATCCGCCAAGTGATGGCCGAAGCCGATTGCCTGTACAGCAACGCCGAGGTCGAAGTGGCCATCGACACCATGGCCGCTGCCATCAACAGCGAAATGGGCGAGAGCAACCCAGTGGTGTTTTGCGTGATGAATGGCGGGCTGATCTTCTCCGGCAAATTGCTGCCCAAACTCGACTTCCCCCTGGAACTCTCCTACTTGCACGCCACCCGCTACCGCAACGAAACCAGCGGCGGCGAGTTGTTCTGGAAAGCCAAGCCGGAAATCTCCTTTATTGACCGCGACGTGTTGATCATCGACGACATCCTTGACGAGGGGCACACCCTTGGCGCGATCATCGACTTCTGCCGCCATGCTGGCGCTAAAAACGTGCGCATCGCCGTACTGGTCGACAAAACCCACGACCGCAAAGCCCGTCCAGACCTTAAGGCTGACTACGTCGGCATGCCCTGCGTGGACCGTTACGTGTTTGGTTACGGCATGGACTACAAAGGCTACTGGCGCAACGCGCCGGGCATCTACGCGGTTAAAGGGCTGTAACGCGCTTCGCTGTACACCGACAGCGTTCGAAAGAGTGATTGGCGACTCGCCTGACGAGCTCGTCAATCCACCCAAAGAGCGAATTTTGCGGGGAAAAACTCCCCCAACCGTCCAGGTCATTCGCCAACTCTCCCACTCTCCATTCGCTTGGCTGATAACGGCCAAATTCACCGCGTGATAGGGCTACTCTGCGAGCACTTTCAACGGCCGCGCGTTGCATTGGCAGCGCCGAAGGAGACCATGGTGCATAACAACAATAATGCCGGTTATCCCTCCAGCCTCCGCGCTTGGGGCACTGTCACCATCTTGATGGTGGCGTACATTCTTTCATTTATTGACCGGCAGATTCTCAACCTGTTGGTCGGGCCAATCCGCCGCGATCTGGAAATCAGCGACACGCAAATGAGCCTGTTGATGGGCCTTTCGTTTGCGCTGTTCTACACGGTGTGCGGTATTCCGTTGGGGCGCCTGGCGGACACCAAAAGCCGTCGCGGCTTGATCGCTATCGGCGTGCTGTTCTGGAGCGCAATGACCGCGGCTTGCGGCATGGCCAGGTTGTATTGGCAATTTCTGCTGTGCCGCATTGGCGTGGGTGTGGGCGAGGCGGCGTTGTCGCCAGCGGCCTACTCGCTGATTGCCGACAGCTTCCCTAGCGATCGCCGCGCCACAGCGATCAGCGTGTATTCCATGGGCGTGTACCTGGGCTCGGGGCTGGCGTTTTTGCTTGGCGGTTTGGTGATTAAATTCGCTTCGGCGCAAGGCGATGTGGTGCTGCCAGTGCTGGGTGAAGTACGGCCATGGCAACTGATCTTTCTGCTGCTGGGCGCCGCCGGTGTGCTGTTTACCTTGCTGATGCTGGCTGTGCGTGAGCCGACTCGCCGTGGTGTGGGGGCCGGTGTGGCGGTGCCGTTGCGTGAAGTGGGCCGTTATATCCGCGCCAACCGCAGCACCGTGTTGTGCCACAACTTCGGCTTTGCTGGTCTGGCGTTTGCTGGCTACGGCAGCGCGGCGTGGATTCCAACGTTCTATATCCGCACCTATGGCTGGGACGCCGGCCATGTCGGCGTGGTGTACGGCAGCATCGTGGCTGTGTTTGGTTGCCTAGGGATTGTGTTTGGCGGGCGCTTGGCTGACTGGATGAACAAGCGCGGGCGCACCGACGGCAATATGCGCGTCGGCCTGATTGCGGCCTTGGGCGCTTTGCCTTGCGTGCTGGCCTTTCCCCTGGCCAGCACCGGCAATATGGCCTCGGTGTTGATGGCGCCTGCGGTGTTCTTTCTGAGCATGCCGTTTGGTGTAGCGCCAGCGGCGATTCAAGACATCATGCCCAACTCAATGCGTGGGCAGGCCTCGGCTATTTACCTGTTTGTTATCACCCTGATTGGTTTGGGCATCGGCCCGACTGCCGTCGCCTTGGTCACCGACTATGGGTTTGGCGATGACAACGCCTTGAAGTATTCGCTGCTGATCGTCACCACCGTGGCCGTACTGTTCTCGGTGGTGCTGCTGGCCAAGGGTTTGAAGCCTTATCGGGCCAGTGTGGAGCGGCTAAAAGGCTGGAGCGCGGAGTCTGCGTTTGAAGTGGTGGGCGTGCCGGCCAAAGCTTGAAGTAAGTTGGGTCGATCCGCGTTCGTTGCGCTCACCGAACG
>NZ_JBBNAH010000417.1:0-13226 GCF_037994325.1 Pseudomonas sp. | reverse complement strand
GCGTGGACACCAATAGCGAACGCACCGCCATGCTCACCCGCGGCGAAATACCGATTTACGAGCCGGGCCTTGAGGCCATGGTACGTAGCAATATCGCTGCGGGGCGTATCAGTTTTACCGAAGATGCCGGCGCCGCGATTGCCTTTGGCAGCATCTTGTTTATCGCCGTAGGCACGCCGCCCGACGAAAACGGTTCGGCCGACCTGACTTATGTGCTCAATGTCGCCCGCACCATCGGCCAGCATATGAACGGCTACAAAGTGGTGGTGAATAAGTCCACGGTGCCGGTGGGCACGGCGGGCAAGGTGGAAAGCACGATTGCCGCAGCACTGGCTGAGCGCGGCAGCGATATCCGTTTCGATGTTTGCTCCAACCCTGAATTCCTCAAAGAAGGCGCGGCCATTGAAGACTTCACCCGTGGCGCACGGATTGTGGTTGGCACCGAGTCGGAAACCGTACGTACGTTGATGCGCGAGTGCTATGCGCCGTACAACCGCAACCACGACAAAATCTTCTTTATGGGCGTGCGCTCGGCCGAACTGACCAAGTACGCCGCCAACGCCATGCTGGCGACCAAGATCAGCTTTATGAACGAGATCGCCAATATCGCCGAGTTGGTGGGCGCCGATATCGAGCAGGTTCGTCAGGGTATTGGCTCTGACCCGCGCATTGGCTACCACTTTATCTACCCCGGCTGTGGCTACGGCGGTTCCTGTTTTCCCAAGGATGTACAGGCGCTGGCGCGCACGGCGGAAGATATCGGCTACGACGCGGCTTTGCTGCGCGCCGTTGATGAGGTCAACGGCCGGCAGAAGAATATTCTGCTGAAAAAGCTTTCCCAGGTATTTGACGGTCAGCTTGCAGGCTTGACCGTGGCGTTGTGGGGCTTGGCATTCAAGCCTAATACCGACGATATCCGCGAAGCACCAAGCCGCACCTTGATGGAAGGGCTATGGGCCCACGGCGCACGAGTGCGGGCTTACGACCCGGTGGCCGCCGGCGAGATTCGCCGCGCCTATGGCGAGCGCGATGACTTGGTGTTGGTCGGCAGCAGCGAAGACGCCTTGAGCGGTGCCGATGTGCTGGTTATTTGCACCGAGTGGAAGGAATTCCGTGCGGTCGATTTGCAGCATATCGCCGCTACCTTGCGTCACCCGGTGATTGTCGACGGCCGTAACCTGTATAGCCCGGACGAAGTGCGCGCTGCCGGTCTGCGCTACTACGCCGTAGGGCGTGGCGATTCGTTGGAGTTGGGCGCCTGATGTCGGTGCCGGCCGATACCGCAGTGGGTTCGTCCAAGGCTGGGCGCAGGTGGCGTAAATACAAAGCCAAGCTCGCGCGCCGCTGGAAGCTGTTGCGCTTTGCTCTGGCTAACCGCGTCTCTCGCCGCTCGGTGGTGGCCAGCGGTGGGCCGGTGGTGTCGCTGACTAGCTATTCAACGCGGCTTAAGTCCGTGCATATCACTCTGGAATCGATTGCCGCCGGCGACGTGTTGCCCAGCCGCCTGATTTTGTGGGTGGACGAGTTGGCCGTGTATGAAAACCTTCCGCTAGCGCTGCGGCGCTTGCAGGTTCGCGGGCTGGAAGTAAAGCACTGCGTAAATTACGGCCCGCATAAGAAGTACTTCCCCTTTGTTCAGGGCGAGCCGCTGGATAAGCCGCTGGTTACGGCGGATGACGATGTGTTCTACCCACGCACCTGGCTGGCCGGGTTGCAGCAGGCCTACCGGGCAACCCCCGAGCACATTGTTTGCTACAAGGCCAAGCGCCTGGGTTTTGCCGCCGATGGGATAACCTCTTACACCGGGTGGGCGACCCAGTTGGGCCCGCAAGCCAGCTTTCAGAACTTTGCCATTGGCGTATCCGGCGTGTTGTACCCGCCGGCATTTCTGCAGGTGCTAAAGGATGAGGGGGATGCGTTTGTTGCCGTGTCACCTAAAGCCGATGATATCTGGCTGCATGTTCACGCCCTGCGTTCGGGATTCAAAGTCCGGCAGCTTTCCGCTGAGGACGCCTACTTTCCCAGTTTGCCCGGTACCCAAGATATCGCCTTGTATAACGAGAATATGAAGTTGGGCGGCAATGATCAGGTGATTGCGCGGCTGTATACCGCTGCCGATATCGAAAAAATGCTCAAGGATTGATGCGCCGTGACCACCGATAGTTTGCAACGTATGTCCGTTGCCTTAATTGAAAAGATTGCCGCCTCCGGGCGGGTGATTCTGCTCGCCAACAACCCGCTGCTGACGCCAGCGCTGATCGACAGCTTGAATATTCAAGACACGGATATCGTGGTCAGCTTCAATAAGTGCCGCAACCTGCCCTCACTGCGCCGGCGCCATGTAAATGTCTTTATGCATCGGCACAATTACCGCAAAGGCGGTTACTTCGGTTACCCCTATAAAGGCATGTTGCGGCTGTTTTCCTGGTTCAACCCGCGGTTGTACAGCGTCATGCTGGGCGGCGATGACAGCACATTGCCGCGCTCTGGCACGTTCTCGTTTCTGCCCCTGCGCCAAGCATTTCCTGCGTTGCAAACTTATCCCTATGAAGGACTGCCAACCCGTGGCGGCCCTTCTACCGGGTTTTATGCCTTGGCATTCTTTGACTACCTAAAACAGCTCAAAGGCGCCAGCTTCGACATTCTGCTGGTCGGCTTTTCTGACGAAGGCGGCACGTTTTGGGATGGCCATGCTTGGGAATTTGAGCGTGAGTGGATAAAAAGCTCCGCCGTGATGGTCGTAAAGCCTTAGCGCTGTAGATGGATAGATAGAACTTCATTCAGTGCATCCAATAAACAGCCTTATGCGTGGTGATATGCAGCTCGAGAAATATGCGGAGAAGTTAAGGGCATTGGGTGTAGTGCTTGCCCTGTTAACCCTCACGGTTTTGTTAGTTGGTTGTTACTGGTGGCCTGAGTCGGGGGATTGGGATAAAACCATACGTTTGGTTACCTGCATTTCACTGCTGTGTCTATTGGGGCAGCTGTTTAAGGAGCGTTTGCGACTCTTGGCCCCAACGTTCTTGTTGTTTCTCTTGTTATGGTGCGTGCTGATGCTGAATAGCATCCTCACCGAGTCCTACAGCTCCGTACGCCAGTTGCTGTTGATCTTGTTCTTCACTTGGATGGTGATGCTACTGGGCGGGAAAGAAGGCCGCGGCTGGGTGGCGGTGTTAATGGTGAGCGCGCTGGCACCGGCTTGTTTTGCGGGCATATCGCTGGTTAACAAGATGTTGGTCGGGGAGTTTGATACGTCCTACCGCGGTATGTATATCCACGATTCCGGCATTCCGGGCGTTGCGGAGTTTGGCATTACCATCGAGGCAGGCTTGCACTATGCCTTTGCCTTGGTCATCTCGGTTTGGCTGCTGTTGAGAAGCCGTAAGCCAGCGCACAGTGCGCTATGGTCGGCATGTGTGGTGGTCTTGCTGGTCTACCTGTACTTCACGTTTGCTCGCTCTGCGTGGGTGGCAGGGTTGCTTGCTTCGGCAGTGTTGGTTGTCACCATGACTGAGGGGCGGCGCCGCCGCCAAATCGGATTGGTGGCGGTATTGGTCACATGTGCTGTGGTTGTGGTCGGCTTTGAACAGGTGATTTACGAGTTCGGCGATCGAGGTTTGACCGATCGAGACGAAGTGTGGGCCGCCGTATTCGAGCGAATTGGTGAGAATTGGTGGTTTGGCCACGGCTCGCACACCGAGCTGGGTAAGGTGGCGCTGACCAACGGAGCCATCGTTAGCAACCCCCATAGCCTTTACTTGGAAGCGCTCTATCAATTTGGCCTGGTTGGGCTCGCCGCTCTGTTGTTGGCGATGGGGGCCTGCATTTGGACATTGAGGAAGCCGGCTAGCGACTTGGGGCGGTTATGGCTGAGCATTCTCTCGGCATCCAGCGTCCTGATGCTAGTGGAAATGCATTTCTTCGTGGATGCGCCCAACGTAGTCTGGCTGTGGCTCTGGTTACCGATGGCAGGAGCCTTGGCTGTTACCACCCAGCCCAAAGTCGCCGCTATCTCTCGCTAAGAGAAAACCTCGCTTTGCCCGGCAGCGCAATGCTGCTGGGCGCTAAAGGCGGGATTACTTGGAGAAAAACCGCCGCCAGCCCTTGGCGCGGGTCACGTCATTGCCTTTGTAGTTCTTTTGCGAGGCCTTGCGCACGCTGCCAAATCGCTCGCCCACTTTGTACTGCTCAAGCGTGTAACCGTTGGCCAGGGCTTCCTGGTAATAACGGTCGAACAGCTCGATCAGGTCTTTGCGTGGGTGCTCGAAAACCTCGCCGTCGAACCAGTGCTTTTCGCCGCCGCTTGCCAGGCGTTCGAAGGAGTATTTGTGCGAGAGCTGGGTGCCAATGTCGGAGTAGTGCAGGATCTTGATCACATCAATGGGGCTGTGCTCGCCATCGATATTGTTGAATTGATCGTCGAAGCCCTGAATTAACCCCGTGTTCTGGCCGAAATAGTCGCGCAGTTTATGGTGCGAGCGCGGGTCGCTGATGATTTGCTCAAGCGCCGGCAGGTGTTCTTTGGCTCGCGCGCAGTCCCACATCGACACGCAGAAGCGCCAGGACTCTTTACCACCCTTGGCCATCACAATCTTGCCTGGCTCAAATGGCGTGTTCCACAGCTCGGCGATATCGCTCAGCACTACGACGTCGGCATCCATATAGATGGCGCGACCCTCAAAGTTGCAGAAGGCCGGAATGCTCCAGCGGAAACCGGAGAACGGCGTAGTCCAGTTATCCGAGCGCCAGCCCTGCTCGGTCTCGGGTGAGGAGTACCAGAAGCTCTCCGGGTTGCGGGACAGCTGCATCCAGTGAATGTCTACCGGTAGGGAGGCGTGTTTACGCAGGCTATATTCCAGCACCATCATTTGTTCGAGGTCGCAATCGTTAGGGTCGCAGCCAACAAATACTTTCACTGTGTCGTTCATATGCGTATGTCCCGGTTGAACTGGTCAAACATTAACTTGTTCGTACTCGGCGATAATGTCGTCGGCATTCAGTTTTACCGCTGTGCTTTGATTGTACTGTGCAAAGAACGGGGCAAGACCGATTTTTTTGATTAAGCGCAGATCTTTCTTATAACGCAGCAGGTGTTTGAAATTGCGTTTGCGCTTGGCTTTTGATAACGAGCGCAGGCTGATTTGCATATCGGAAATATCGATAAGCCCATAGTCGCCAGACTCAGTAAGAATAATATTGCCCATATGCAGTGAACGGAAATAAATGCCCTTGTCATGCAGGTGGGCAATAAAACTTGCCAGTTTGCGTAACAATATTTCCTGCTGTTCGGGCAATTGTGTAGGGATGTAGCCGCGCAATGTATGCCCTGGCAGTGGGCTGTATAAAATGGCGCCACGGTCCGGGTTGGAAAACTTGAATAACTGCAGGGCTTTAGGGCAGGGAATGCCGCGCTTTTCCAGGGTTTCACAGTTAGTCATGAAACGCTTTTCGGGCGGAGAAATAATGGCGGTGGTAATCAGGCGTTTGCGCCGAAACAGCTTAAGAAAATTGCCGTCTTGTAATTTGAGCACCTTGTCGCCATAAGGGTCGCGCTCAATTACCTCTGCCCCAGCCACCAGGCTGCTATATATCGAGTCGGTGGGGGCGCTTGCGGATTCAGTCAATCTAACCTCGGAGCCACATAATCAGGGCGGGGAGTGCTATCATTTTCCGTCTTCTTTCGATTGGGTAGCGTGCATTTCATGAGCAATTCTCTCCGGAGTATCCAGCCGGTGTCCAGCGTCAAAATCTACTTCCGCCTGCTCTCCTACGTCCGGCCGTACTGGGGGCTGTTCGCTCTGAGCATCGTCGGTTTTCTTATTTTTGCTGCTACCCAACCCATGCTTGCCGGCATCCTCAAGTACTTCGTTGACGGTTTGAGCAACCCCGGCGCCGCGCTTTTTCCCAACGCGCCATGGGCTTGGTTGCGGAATCTGGAACTGCTTTATGCAGTGCCATTACTGGTGATTCTGATCGCCGTCTGGCAAGGCGTTGGCTCTTTTCTCGGTAACTATTTCCTGGCCCGTGTTTCCTTGGGCTTGGTAAACGATCTGCGTGTTGAGCTGTTCAACAATATGTTGACGCTGCCTAATCGTTATTTTGATCGGCATAACTCGGGTCATTTGATTTCACGTATTACCTTTAACGTCACCATGGTGACCGGCGCCGCCACGGATGCCATTAAAGTGGTTATTCGTGAAGGTATGACGGTTGTATTTCTGTTTGCCACCCTGTTATGGATGAACTGGAAGTTAACCTTGGTAATGGTCGCTATTTTGCCGATTATTGCCCTGATGGTTACCAGTGCCAGTCGTAAGTTTCGTAAGCAAAGCAAAAATATTCAAATTGCCATGGGCGACGTTACCCACGTCACTTCCGAAGCTATTCAGGGCTATCGCGTGGTCCGCAGTTTTGGCGGTGAAGCGTATGAGCGTAAACGCTTTAAGAAAGTCAGTGCCGAGAACACTAAGAAGAACTTGCGCATGAACAAGACCTCGGCGGTTTATACGCCGATGTTGCAGTTGGTGATTTATAGCGCCATGGCCGTGCTGCTGTACTTGGTGTTGCTGCTGCGCGGTGATGCCACGGTGGGTGACCTGGTGGCCTACATTTCCATGGCAGGCCTGTTGCCCAAACCGATTCGCCAACTGTCGGAAGTGAGCTCCACCATCCAGAAGGGTGTGGCTGGTGCCGAAAGCATCTTTGAGCAACTGGACCAAGACACCGAAGTCGACAACGGCACCGAGGAGCGCGAGCGCGTTTCCGGCCGTCTTGAAGTGAAAAACCTTAACTTCACCTACCCAGGCACCGAAAAGCAGGTGCTGAACAACCTGAACTTTAACGTTGAACCTGGGCAGATGGTGGCGCTGGTGGGGCGCTCGGGCAGCGGTAAGTCGACGCTGGCCAACCTGATTCCACGCTTTTATGCCCACAGCGAAGGGCAAATCTTGCTTGATGGCCTCGACGTGGAAAGTTATCGCCTGAACAACCTGCGTACCCACATCGCTCTGGTGACTCAACAGGTGACGCTGTTTAACGACACGGTGCTGAACAACATTGCTTATGGCGACCTGGCCGATCGGCCGCGCAGTGCTGCCGAGAAAGCCGCTGATGACGCCTTTGCCCGCGAGTTTATTGACCAACTGCCAGAGGGCTTCGATACCCAAGTTGGCGAAAACGGCGTGATGTTGTCAGGTGGCCAACGCCAGCGCTTGGCTATCGCCCGGGCCTTGCTCAAGGACGCACCGCTGCTGATTCTGGATGAGGCGACTTCGGCGCTCGACACCGAATCGGAACGGCATATTCAGGCCGCGCTGGAGAAGGTGATGGAGGGCCGTACCACCCTGGTGATTGCGCACCGCCTGTCGACCATCGAGAAGGCTGACCTGATTCTGGTGATGGACCGCGGGCAGATTGTTGAGCGCGGCACCCATGACGAGCTGTTGGCCCTTAATGGCTATTACGCGACGTTGCATTCCCGTCATTTCAAAGATGATGACGAGCCGGTTGAAGAGGTTGTCAGCTGATCGGCTGTCCAACAGCGGGTGGGAGAGGCCGCAACCTGGCCTTCCCCAATCCCGCCCCGACCCGTTTTCAATTACAAGTCGCCCAGCTAGGTTGGGCATGGCCACCGAGGCTGGTTAGCCACCTCGCTATGCTATATTTCCCCGCGTTTTCGTCGTCCCGGAGAGTCCATGAAGTTGTCCATGCCCCGTTTTGATCAGGCTGCCGTATTGGTGGTCGGTGATGTCATGCTCGACCGCTACTGGCATGGCGGCACCTCGCGGATTTCCCCTGAGGCGCCGGTGCCGGTGGTGCGGGTTGACCATATTGAGGACCGTCCCGGTGGTGCCGCCAACGTTGCGTTGAACATTGCCGCCTTGGGTGCGCCGGCGCGTCTGGTCGGTGTGACCGGTGAAGACGAAGCCGCCGCCAGCCTGGCCAACAGCCTTAAAGGCGCCGGCGTGCAAGCGCACTTTCAGCGTATCGCCAGCCAGCCAACCATCGTCAAGCTGCGGGTGATGAGCCGTCACCAGCAACTGCTGCGCATGGACTTCGAAGAACCCTTCAAAACCGACACCGTGGCGCTTACCGCGTCGGTACAAAGCCAGCTCGACGGCATCAAAGTGCTGGTGCTGTCGGACTATGGCAAAGGTGCGTTGAAGAACCACCAGGAGCTGATTCAGGCCGCCCGCGCGCGCAATATCCCGGTGCTGGCCGACCCCAAGGGCAAGGACTTTGCCATCTACCGTGGCGCCAGCCTGATCACCCCGAACCTGAATGAATTTGAAACCATCGTTGGCCGCTGCGCCGACGAAGCCGAGCTGGTGGCCAAAGGCGCCGAGCTGATGCGTGAGCTGGAGTTGGGCGCATTATTGGTCACCCGTGGCGAGCACGGCATGACCCTGTTGCGCCCGGATCATCCGGCCCTGCACCTGCCAGCCCGCGCCCGCGAGGTGTTTGATGTCACTGGCGCTGGCGACACGGTAATTTCCACCCTGGCCGCTTCCATCGCCGCCGGCGAAGACCTGCCGCAAGCCGTGGCCCTGGCCAACCTGGCCGCCGGTATTGTGGTCGGTAAACTCGGTACTGCTGCCATCAGCGCCCCGGAACTGCGCCGTGCGGTGCAGCGTGAAGAGGGTTCCGAACGTGGCGTGCTGAGCCTGGAACAACTGCTCACCAGCATTGATGACGCCCGCGCCCATGGCGAGAAAATCGTCTTTACCAATGGCTGCTTCGACATTCTGCATGCCGGTCACGTGACCTACCTGGAACAAGCCCGGGCTCAGGGCGACCGCCTGGTGTTGGCCGTTAACGACGACGCCTCGGTCAGTCGCCTCAAAGGCCCAGGCCGCCCCATTAATTCGGTAGACCGGCGTATGGCCGTGCTCGCCGGTTTGGGCGCGGTGGATTGGGTGGTGAGCTTTAGCGAAGATACCCCGGAAAACCTGTTGCGGGCGGTCAAGCCCGACGTGCTGGTAAAAGGCGGTGACTACGGCGTTGAGCAAGTGGTGGGCGCCGATATCGTTAAGGCCTATGGCGGCGAAGTACGGGTGCTGGGCCTGGTGGAAAACAGCTCCACCACGGCCATCGTCAATAAAATCCTTGAGCGCAAATAACCTACGTGGCTGACCTGCCATAACCTCTTGGCGGGACGGTCATAGGCTCGGGCTTTTTACGCGAGCATGCTTTGGGCATCTCTATCCTGGATGGAAAGATGCCCATGAATGCCGATGTCCAAGGCCGCGCCCTGGCCCTTCTCAATCGCATGGCCCAGGCCGATTGGCCTGACCGCCTGAACCTGCGCAAGCCCTTTGAAAAGCTGATCTACAGCGGCAGCCGCGCCAGCTTTCGCCTGGCCGCTGACCGTGCGCAAAAGGGCGGCAGCCGCACCCCGCGCAAGGTCGACCCCGATGCCTTGTTCGACCTGTCCTTAAACGACGAGCAACAAATGCTGGTGGATATGCTCGCCAGCTTTGCCAGCGAAGTGCTGCGCCCTACTGCCCACGATGCCGACGCCAGCGCCGCCGTGCCCGCTGAGCTGCTAAACCAAGCCCAAGACCTGGGTCTGACCTTTTACGGCGTCAGCGAAGTGCATGGCGGCATGGCCGGTGAGCGCACCACCGTGAGCAACGCGCTGATTGCCGAAGCCTTGGCCAAGGGCGATATGTCGTTGGCGGCCGCGTTGCTGGTGCCGTTGTCTGCTGCGAACTGCATCCGCCGTTGGGGTTCGCCAGAGCAACAGCAGCGCTGGCTGCCGGCCTTTGTTAGCGAAGCCAGTGCGCCGGTGATGGCCATCGCCGTCAATGAGCCAGTGGCGCTGTTCGACCCGCAACAGCTGGCCACCAAGGCCAGGCGCAAGGGCAAGCACTACCACCTCAGTGGCGAAAAAAGTCTGGTGCTGCGTGGTCTGGACGCTAGCCACCTGATCATCGCCGCCAAGGCGGAAAACGGCCCGGCGTTGTTTATCGTCGAAGCGGGAAGCAAAGGTCTACAACGCTTCCCCGAACCCGGCATGGGCCTCAAAGCCGGCGCCACCGCGCGGGTAAAACTCAAAAACGTGAAAGTAGCGGCCGAGCAGCGCCTTAATGCCGAGCACTTTAACTACCAAAGCTTTCTCGACCATGCCGCCCTGGCTTGGTGTGCGCTGGCCGTCGGCACTGGGCAGGCGGCGCTGGAATATGTCACCACCTACTGCAACGAGCGCAGCGCCTTTGGCGAGCCGATCAGCCATCGCCAGGGCGTGGCGTTTATGGTCGCCGATATCGCCATCGAGCTGGACGCCATGCGCATGTTGGTCTGGCGTGCCTGCGCCCGTGCCGAGCAGGGCTTGCCGTTCCAGCGCGAAGCCTATCTGGCCCGTCTGCTCTGCGCCGAAAAGGCCATGAAGATTGGCACTGACGCCGTGCAACTGCTGGGCGGTCATGGCTTTACCAAAGAACATCCAGCCGAGCGCTGGTACCGCGACTTGCGCGCCGTGGCCGTGATGGCCGGCGGCTTGCAACTGTGATGGCCAGGGAGCTACGCACATGAATCTGGAAACCCCGAAAAAATTCTCTGGCCTGGTGCATCAGGCCCATCAGGTGGCGGCTAACTATTTCCGGCCGATCTCACGTAAATACGACAAAGCCGAGCACGCCTACCCCAAGGAACTCGACCTGCTTGCCGCCTTGCTGGACGGCATGAACGCCGGCTCGCCGGATGCCATTGGTGCCGGTTCGGCGAGCAAGCGTGGTGCGGCTAAATCCTTGGAGGAGGGCGTTAAAAACGGCGGCAATCTGTCGGCGCTATTGGGCGTGATGGAGCTGTGCTGGGGTGATGTCGGTCTGCTGCTGGCCATGCCACGTCAGGGCTTGGGCAATGCCGCGATTGCCGCAGTGGCCAACGACGAACAGCTGCAACGCTTTAACGGCACCTGGGCGGCCATGGCCATAACCGAACCCGGCACCGGTTCGGACTCCGCCGCCATCCGCACCACGGCGCGGCAAGACGGCGACCATTACGTGCTCAATGGTGAAAAAATCTTCGTTACCTCCGGCGAGCGTGCCGACTCAGTGGTGGTCTGGGCCACGCTGGACAAAGCCCTGGGTCGCGCCGCGATTAAGTCCTTTGTGGTCGAGCACGGCACGCCAGGCATGACCGTCACCCGTCTGGAAAAGAAACTCGGCATCAAGGCCTCAGACACCGCCTCCATCAGCTTTAGCGACTGCCGCGTGCCTGCCGCCAACCTGCTGGGCAACCCGGAAGTCGACGTGCAAAAAGGCTTTGCCGGGGTGATGGAAACCTTCGACAACACCCGGCCATTGGTGGCGGGCATGGCGATTGGCGTGGCCAAGGCCTCTTTGGACCGCACCCGCGAATTGCTCAAAGACAGCTTTCGCTTCGACTACGCCAAACCGCTGCTGGCCGTCAGCCACGCCGAGGCCACGCTGTACCGCCTGGAAGCCGAATGGGAAGCCGCGCGACTGCTGACCCTGAAAGCGGCATGGATGGCCGACAACAAACTGCCCAACTCCAAAGAAGCCTCCATCGCCAAAGCCAAGGCCGGGCGCGTGGCCAATGAAGTGACGCTTAAATGCGTGGAATTGGCCGGCGCCCTGGGCTATGGCGAGGACGAACTGCTGGAGAAATGGGCGCGGGATTCGAAGATTCTCGACATCTTTGAAGGCACCCAGCAGATCCAGTTATTGATTGTGGCCAGGCGGTTGTTGGGTAAGAGCTCGAGTGAGTTGAAGTAGGAATGCTGTTGAGCCTGGCCCTCACCCTCGGCCCCTTTCCCCTGGCCGGGCGCCCGCAAACAGGAGAGGGGGCATGATCGCATTCCGTTTGTCTCCCCTCGCCCGCTTGCGGGAGAGGGGCCGGGGGAGAGGGCCGGGCCAAACGACATTCTGCCGCTTTAGCTACACGCCGCTTTTGCCTGGGGCTTTTTTACGTTAAGCCCCTGCTGCTGTACCCAATCCTTCCAGCGAATGCGCTCATCACGCACTAACCAGCCTTCCTGCGGGGCAAAGCTTTCGGCGAGAAAAATGCCGCGCGTGCTGGCCGGCACCACCACGCCTTGCTTGAGGGTCAATAGCTCCGCACAGGGCTTGCCCTGCTGCAGCGGAATCAAATACAGATCCGGTTTGCTGCGGTCCAGGCGCGCCACCAACTTGCCGTCTTCGAGCTTTTCATCGACATGAAACAGGCTGAGCAGGCGCGTGTCTTTGGGCAGTTCCAGGCGCAGGTCGTAGACCAGTTGCAGCGAAGAAGTGGGCAGGTGCACGTACGCGCGTGGGCGCTCGATCAAGGTCAGATTGCCGCAGCGAATCGGCCGCGCCGCGCCAGACAGCGGGCTCAGGCTAAAGCTCGCCGATTGCCGGTAACGCAGGGCATTGTGGTACGGCGTTGGTAGCCAGGTGTCGCCAAAGCGCCCACCGAGCCAGCCTTCTGGCGTTTCCAGCAGGCATTCTTCGGCCACTTCCTGAATGGCGGTTAACAGCGGTAGGTTTAGTTCGTGGGCCGGCACATAGCCGGAGATCAGCTTGAGCACCACATCGCCGCGGTCCAGCCGCCGTTGGCGCACCAGCACCCAATAATCACGACCTTGCCAGCTCAGGGTCAGGCGCACGGAAACGCCCAGGTTGGCGAGGTCGGCCTGGAAGTGTTCGCTATTGTCGAGGGGCAGTGGCTGGCGGCGGTCCAGCACTTGCGAAAAATTCAGCGGCGGGCCAATGCCTTGGTAACTCAGGTCAGTGGCGCTGGCTTCAACCCGCAGCGCCAGGGTTTTGAAATCGGTGGGGGCCTTGCGGACTAGGACTCGCGGCATATCGGCTCCTCAAGGGCATCTACTGCGCAGATGGACTGCCAGTTGGATGCTTAGCGATTGGCGGTCGTTATTGTTTTAGCCCCGCCCGAGTGTGTGAATAACGGACGCGACAGTAGCGACGTTGTGTGACAGATGCAGCGGATTGATGGTTCCGACTATCGCGCTGGCAACAGCCGGGTGTGCGAACGCCAGTTCAAAGCTGGCACGTACCGGATCGACGCCCGGCGTCAGGCAGATATGCCCGCTGGCCAAGGCCTTCTTTAACAGAATGCCTTTGCCGTGCTGGGAAGCGTAGTCCAGCACCGGCCGTTCGCCCGTTTCGTTGAGGTTGTAGGTGACCATGGCGCAGTCGCCCTGCTCCAACGCCAGCAGGCCGCCGGCCACGGTCTTACCGGAAAAACCGTAAGCGCCGATCTTG
>NZ_JBBNAH010000416.1:0-1032 GCF_037994325.1 Pseudomonas sp. | reverse complement strand
CTGTTATGTCCCGTTAGCGGCATATTCATCACCCTCCCGCAAGGGATTTCCACAGCCTGCAGCGTTTTCCCCAAGCAGGATTTTTACCTGTGGATTTATGCAAAAAATGCTTGTGTTAAGACCCCCGTTTTGCCTTTGACCGACAGCAGGTGGAAATCTGTCCACAAAACCTGTGGATAGTTCTGTGGGCAAAATGGGGAAAGATGCGTTTGAGCCCGTAACGGCGCGCTATGGCGAAAGCTGTAGGTTTTTTGAACAGGCATTTTTTTCGCGGCAAAACAGCGATTTACCTGGCTTTCAGGGCCTATGTGCAGTAGCTGATAGGGTAAAAATAAGTATCTGTGGATATATACAGTGGTTTGCTCGCCGCTGTGTATATCGTGCAAAAACCGCCTGGCAAAGCAAGGCTTTTTCACACCTCTATCCACAGCTAGCGCCTGGCTCAGTGCGGGACTATCCCCAAAAGCTGTGGGGCGTTCTGTGGATAACGTGGGTAAAGGTGGCAAGGAGCCTTATTTCACGGGGGCTGGCGGAAACCGTTCGTTTTTTGATCAGAGCGTATTTATTGCATTAAAACAGTGAGTTATTCACTTATAAACAGAGCCGTACGGCGCTTTTGCACAGTTGCCCCCAATGTCTGTGGGTAGTGTTGTGGATAAGGCCGGGAGTAATACTCGGGAGCCACGGCGGACGTGGCTTTGCGCAAATCGTACAAGAAATGATCAGCGGTAGATAAACACCCTGAGCGGCATTTATGCACAGCCTACGTCAACGGTTATTCGCGCTATTTCAAGGGTTTAGCGCTGCATCCTGTTGGTGTGTGGAGAAGTTATCCCGTAAGCCTGTGGGCTGAGCTGTGGATAAGGTGGGGGTAACATGGTGATGACTACCCTTGGACCTATCCTGGCGCGGCCTGGGCAAAACTGTACGTTTTATACCCAAGCTTGCTCAGGCTGCAGCTTGGCGTGCATCTCTAGGCTGCGCGATGAGTAGTGTGCTGTGCGCACCAAGCGGTTATAGGGTGATCGCAAC
>NZ_JBBNAH010000415.1:0-7156 GCF_037994325.1 Pseudomonas sp. | reverse complement strand
GGATGGGCGCGCCCTGGACGGTGAAAAAGTACATCGACGAAGTGTTCACCGAAGGCCATGGCAGCCTTTACGCCAACGACGGCCGCACCCGTTCCGACGCTTCGCAGAAATACGGCAGTGGCGGCTTACTGCACGGCAAGCAGTACATGATCTCCGCCACCTGGAACGCCCCGCAGCAAGCGTTCGACGATCCGACTGACTTCTTTGCAGGCAAAGGTGTGGACGCGGTGTACTTCCCCTTCCACAAAGCCAACGAGTTTCTCGGCATGAGCGCCTTGCCGACCTTTCTCAGCGTCGACGTGATGAAGCGGCCGAACATTGACAGCGATGTGGCGCGTTATGAGCAGCACCTGGCAACGGTGCTCGGGTAACCAGCCCTAGGTACGTCCGTGCAAAGCAGACCAGAGGGCTGGAAATGCTGCTGGCACATAGGCACTATGCGCGCCGCGGTCAGACGGCCGCTCTTAACGCGTAGTGCCTATAAGGACATTTCCCGCAATGAAGTTCATGCAAATCGCTGGCGCCTTGGCGTTGGCCGCGCTGGTTACCGGCTGCTCCACCGCCACCTATTTCAAATTGCCTGAAAACAGCAAAGTCGAAATTTACAAACGCGAGACCCAATATTCGGCAGGCCTGGTGAAAACCCGTCCCTTCGCCTGGAGCGCGGCTGGCGGCATCCCTTACAAACTCACCGATGCCCATGGCGCTGTGTTGCAAGAAGGCAAACTGCGCGCGCGTTTTCGTGTGGGTTCGATCTTCTGGCCACCGTTCGCCATCATTTATTGGCCAATGGGCTATGGCCAACGCTGCTATGACCTGACTGGTGCCACGCCGATGACCTGCACCCATCAGGATCTGATTGACCTGCGCAGGAATCAGCGCCTGGCGCGCTAAACCGTGTTGCGGCGTTCTGCAGGCGCTAGCTTGCTAGCACCTACAGAAGACAAGCTGCACGAAAAAGGGAGCCGTTGATGGCTCCCTTTTTTATTCCGTGGTGGCTTACAACCCGTCTGCCATATCCTCACTTCTATCCATCGCCACCTGGCGAATAGACAGACGAATCTCGGCCGGCAGTACGCGCTTGGCAGCACCTTCGGCCAGTTCGTTGAGGGCTGGGTGATGGCTGAGTTTGCCGGCTTCGTCCTGGCGCAGTACGCCTTGGTCGAGCAGGGTCTGGATAAAGTGACGGAACAGACTCTTGTCGAAAAACTCCGGGGCATTCAGGCCATGGAGAATCGACAAACGCTGGGCCATCACCGTACACAGGTCTTCCAGCTCTTCGGCGCTAATCGCGTTCTGCCCAGCATTGAGCAGCAACGCCGTGGCCATATAGAAGCGCTGCAAGGTCTGGGCAATGGCGCGCGACAGCAGGGTTAGCAGCACAAAGCTGCGCGAGCTCGGCGCCGGGCGCGAGTACACCTCGGCATCAAACTTGAGCAGCCCTTGCTCAACAAACGCCGCCAGCCATTGATCAACTACCGCCTCCAACTCGTCCAGGCTCCAGCGGATAAACAGCTCTGACTGCAGGTACGGATACAACGCGCGGGTGTAGCGCAGGATCTGCTCGCGGCTCATCCGCGAACTGCTCTGGAAGAAGCTCGCCAGCAGCGCCGGCAGGGCAAAAATATGCAGCACGTTGTTGCGGTAGTAGGTCATCAGGATGGCGTTCTGCTCATCCAGATAAAGGATTTTGCCCAGCGCGTCTTTTTGCTCGGCCAACAGCTTCATGCCTTGCACGTACTGAATCAGCGCCTGGCCATCGCCCTCCGGTAGCGTGGTGTGCGGCGAATACGGCACGGCGCGCAGCAGGGTCAGATACAGGTCGAGCACGCGGGTAAGGGCGCGTTCATCCAGCGCCAGTTTGCTGGTGGACAGCAACGCCAAGGCCACTAGGTTGACTGGGTTAACCGCTGCCGCTTCGTTCAGGTGCTGGGCTACACGCTCAGACAAACGATGGGTGGTGTCGCTCAACCAGGCCGGACGGTACTGCGGGCCAAGCTCCTGTTCGCGCCAGCCGGGCTGGTCGTTGTCGAGGAATTCGGCCAGCTTGATCGGCTCACCAAAGTTGACCCACACGCTGCCAAAACGCTGCTTGAGGGCGCCGATGACTTTGAAAATATCGAAGATCGACTCTTTCTTCTTGCTCGCGCCGCGCAGCTCACCCAAGTAAGTGCGGCCTTCGAGCACGCGTTCGTAGCCGATATACACCGGCACAAATACCACCGGCAGACGGTTGGAACGCAAGAAGCTGCGCAAGGTAATCGCCAGCATGCCGGTCTTGGGTTGCAGCATGCGCCCGGTGCGCGAACGGCCACCTTCGACGAAGTACTCCACCGGGAAACCTTTGCTGAACAAGGTGTGCAGGTATTCGTTGAATACTGCCGTGTAGAGCGGATTGCCCTTGAATGTGCGGCGCATAAAAAACGCGCCGCCACGGCGTAGCAGGCTGCCGATTACCGGCATATTCAGGTTGATACCAGCAGCGATATGCGGCGGCGTCAGGCCATTGCGGAACAGCAGGTAGGAAAGCAACAGGTAGTCGATATGGCTGCGGTGGCAGGGCACGTAAATCACTTCGTGGCCCTGGGCAACGTCCTGCACGCCCTCGATATGGTTGACCTTGATGCCGTCGTAAATCTTGTTCCAGAACCAGCTCAGCACCAGCTCGAGAAAGCGGATGGCGGTATAGGTGTAGTCCGAGGCGATTTCGTTGCCATAGCGCAGGGCCAGGGCTTCGGCTTTCTCCGGGGAGATTTTCTCGCGCTCGACTTCCTCGGCGATGGCTTGGCGCACCAGCGGGCCATGCACCAGGCCTTTAACCAGGTTACGGCGATGCGAAACGTCCGGGCCGATAACCGCAGATTTCTGGTTACGGAAGTGCACCCGCAGAATGCGCTGCACCATCCGCAGGGTGCGCTCGTGGCCTTTGTCTTGTGCCACCAGCTCGCGCAAGTGAATGGGCGCGGAGAACTGCACGCGGGTTTTACGCCCCAAGATCAGGATGCTGACCAAGCGCCGCAGGCGTCCGGTAACGGCCCAGCTATCGGCAAACAGCAACTTCCATGGGCTGGTTTCGCGGTCGGGCGACTGGCCCCAGAACACACTGACCGGCACGATCTGCGCGTCTTCCACGGCATGTTGATTGAGCGCGCCGACCAAGCGAATCAAGGTTGGCGAAGTGCCTGGCTTGTTTGGCGTGCCGAGCCAACCCGGCTCCGGGTTGAGGTAGAAAAACGCCGCCGGCTCGATCAAGTCGCCGACTGCCACCGGCACCACCGGACGCGGCAGGCCAGCCTTGGTGCATTCCGCATCGACCACCGCCAAATCGCTGAGCGACGGCTGTTGCAGCACATAGAGCACTGGCTTGCTGCGGTCGAGCTTTAGGGTAAAGGCGGATTGGTTGATGGTTTCCGAGCGCACCCACAGATACAGCAGGCGGCGCAGGGTACCGAAAACAAGGCGGCGAAACGGGGAACGGGTCATACAGAGTCTGTCGAAATCGAGCCGCAGCTCGGGGCGGGTAGTTTGCCGTATGCCGGGTCTGGCGGCAAAAGGCATTCGCCCCACTCCCGTCATTGCTGTGCAGGCGGTAATTCAGGGTCTGTCAGGCGTACATGGTTTTCAGGACCATTCTGGGTCCCCGCCTGCGCGGGGACGACGGGGAGCGTGCATACAACACCATCATTCCCGCGTAGGCGGGAATCCAGGATCTGTGAGGCGTACGTGGTTACCAGGGCCATTCTGGGGTCCCCGCCTGCGTGGGGACGACGGGGAGCGTGTATATAACGCCGTCATTCCCGCGTAGGCGGGAATCCAGGATTTGTCAGGCGTAGGTGGTTACCAGGGCCATTCTGGGGGCCCCGCCTGAGTGGGGACGACGGCGAGCGTGCATATAACACCGTCATTCCCGTAGGCGGGAGTCCAGGAAGGGCGTAACTCCCTTTGTTGCGTGCCGGGGCCGCGGGGCAAAGCCGTGCACCGAAATGTTACCGATACCTACAACCTTGCCCGCGCCTGAAGAGCTTTTCGTACGTTCGTACTTAACCGTAAAGCCACGCCGGCCGCTCTATACCGGGGTTTACCTCGCAAGCAGGGAAAATCATTGGCAGGCTTTGTGCTTACGCATCAACCCGGCGGTGGCCAGGTTCCGGCCTGCTGCCACTGATCTGTCGATACCTCCTTGAGAGGACATAAAAAAATGCGAGTTGGAGAAAGTAGTAATGGCTGAACGCGAGACTGGAACCGTTAAGTGGTTCAATGATTCCAAAGGCTATGGCTTCATTCAGTGCGAAAGTGGCGCCGATGTGTTTGTTCACTATCGGGCCATCCGCGGCGAAGGCCACCGGTCCCTGAATGAAGGTGACCGTGTTGAGTTCGCCGTTATCGACGGACAGAAAGGCCCACAAGCCGAAGACGTGACCAAGGGTTAATCCTCGCCACGCACGTAAAAAGCCCCGCCGATGCGGGGCTTTTTACGTGCGTGTTTGTAGGCTTTATTTCCAGCATGTCGCGCTATCGCTGGCGGTGCCGTTTACGGTCTTTTCCCCCAACGCATTCAATTTCATCACTGCACATTCGCTGTCCTTGGCCTGCGTTCCTAGCGGTGTGGCGCTGAGCAGGTAACCGCCTTGGCTGCTGTCACTGGTGCTGATGCTCAACTGGTAAAAGCCGTTGTCACTAAGCCCCGTGCTGCTGCGCAGGTTGAGGTCTGCCGCCGTGCTGGTATAGGCGTTGTTCTGCGCGTAGTAACGCTCTTCACGGGCTGCCGCCTCACTGAGCAAGGCCTGCGCCTCGCTGCGGTGGGTGCGGGTGACGTAGCGGGTATAGCTGGGAAAGGCGATGGCGGCGAGGATCGCCAGAATGGCCACGGTGACCATCAGCTCAATCAGGGTGAAGCCTTTGTTCGACTGGCGCATATCTAGTCCTGCAGGCGCACGTCGCGCCAGCTTTGTCGTCTGTTGGATTGGCCGCTGACGCCGACGCCACCGCTGCTGCTATCGCTGTTGTGCAGGCTGATTTCGCCGTTAAGCGACAGCACGCTGGCGCCGCCAATCAGTGAGTTGAGTTGCAGGCGTGAGTAGACCGTGCTTTGCCCCAGCTCGAGGGTGGTGTCGGTGGAGGTGCCGCCGGTGTACGGGTCGATCAGGGTCAGGTAGGTGGAGGCGCCGCTCTGGCAGGGGTCGTCGTTGGGGGCTAGCGAAGTGATCAGCACGCTGTTGCTTACCGTCAGGGGTTTGTTCACCACCATTTCGCCGGTCAACGGCAGGTCGATGTACCAGCCATAGGTTTTGATGCTGCCGTCGTCGTTGTACCAGCTCAGGGTGTTGCTGCTCAGGGTGCTGGCGGCGGTGGTCACGGTACTGCCGCTGGTGGAGGTGTAGGTAATGCTGGTGGTGGCGCCAAAGGTCTGCACCTGCAACTTGCTGGTGGTCAGCGCCGGTGTGCTGGTCACCGAGGCACCGCTGGTTTGCGTGTCCCAAATGCCATAAATGCTCATGGCTTTGCTGGTGTCGGCAGCCGCGTCGGCGGCTTCCATATATTTGCCGGTAGCGAAAATTACCAAATGCCCGGTGCCGGAAGGGTGGGCAATTACATAGGGGCTGGCGGTGATCGGCTGGGTCTTGTTGCTGGCGGTGGCGGCATACGTAGTGGCGCTGGCGGTAAACAGCGGCGTGCCACCAAAGGCCACGCGAAAGTTACTGGCGGTAGCGGTGGTGGTCAGGCTGCCGGCGGTGCCGATCAAGTCGAAGCGCCAGAGGTTGCCGTGCAGGTCGCCGGCATACACGTAGTCGGCAATCAAATCGCCGTCGACATCGGCCACATAGGGCGAGGACAAACCATTGGCGCTGCTGACACTGTCGGTGGCGGTCAGTGCTTTCAGTAGCGAACCGTCCGCTACGTTCATCACGTACAGCACCGCTTTGTCGGTGGCGCTATTGGCACCGTTGGCGGCGATTACCGCCCAGTCGCCGCTGTGCAGACGGGCAATCACCGGCTTGGCGTAGGTGTAACCGAGTTCGGCATAGGCGCTGTCGCTGTAGCTTTTCTCCCAGAGCAATTTGACGTTGTCGGGGTCGGTGATATCCAGCGCAAACAAGGCCCGGCCGCCGCCGCGTAAAGTGCCAACCAGCACCGTGTGCCAGGCGCCGCTGAAATACACATCGGCCACAGTCGGGGTGCCGTCGACGTAGTACTGGTGGGCGCTGCTGGTGTATTCGGGGTCCATCAGCTTGTAGAGGTTGCTCATCACGCTGCTGGGGATAAAGGCAAAGGTCTCGTTACCGTTGTCGTCGAAGGCGTGCAGCATGCCGTCGTTGGCACCCACATACACCCGCGTGGCACGGCTGGCCCAGGTGGTTTTAAAGGCGGTGTATGAGGTGTCGCCGACCAGCGCATCCATTTTGCTCACCGGGCTGCTGGGGGTGGTCACCAGCACCGGCGTGGAGTCGACGATATCGCCGAGAATATGCCCACGACTGCGCAGCAGCGTGCCTTCATTCGTGCGGTCGCCGCGCAACCAACTGACGCGCTTGCTGCCGTTGCTGTCAGCGGTGCTATCCAGGGTTTTGTTTAGCGTGGTCTGTTGCGCGCTGCTGAGGTTGGCCCAGGCAAAGCTTTGCAAACCACTGAGGGCGGTGCCGCCAGCGATGTAGATCGGCCGGCTGGCATAGGCGGTGTTGCCGCTGGGGTAGCTGGTATCCAACAGCGTTTGCGCGTTCCAGGCTTCGCTGGCCGCGGCGGTGGTGCGCACATACTTGATCAGCGTGCCGCTCCAGTCTTCGCTGGAAAAACTCGGGATATAGCTGTTGGCCGAGCTGTAGTCGCTGTCGGTCAACGGCGAGCTGATGGCCTGGTTGGCGCTGGCGGTGCTGGTTTCGTTGATGCGGGTAACGATGCTTTTCAGCGCTTCAAGCAGGCTGTCCGGGCTTTCGGCGCTAAAGAATTCACCGCGGGAATTGATCGCCGCGTGCCACATGTCATAAACGTTGTTATTGCTCCCTGAAGACGCCGCTGGCCAGCTCTTGGTGCCCGCTACCAGGGCGCTGTAATCGCCGGAATACGTGTCGCCGCCCCAGGCCGGATCGGTCAGGGTATTGGTCAGGCCGAGGCCGACAAAGTAGCTGACCATATGCTGCCAAGTGGCCGGGTCGTTTTT
>NZ_JBBNAH010000414.1:0-2313 GCF_037994325.1 Pseudomonas sp. | reverse complement strand
GTTTAAGGAGTGATCATGCGTTTAAAGACCAAAGTTTTACTGCTGGCCGTCGTGCCAGTGTTGTTGTTTGCCTTGGTGCTCAGTGGTGCGGCCACCCAAGTACTGCTTAGCCTGGCAGACGGCGAGGTAAAGGAAACCCGCGAACGCTTGATCAGCGAGCGACAGAACGAACTGCAAAGCTATATGCAGATCGCCCTGGGCTCGGTACAGAGCCTGTACGACGGCGCCGCCCAAGGCGACATGGAAAGCCGCGCGAAGGCCATCGTTATTCTGTCGAAAATCAAATATGGCAAAGATGGCTACTTCTTCGGCCATGACGCCGCCATCACGCGGCTGTTTCGTGGCGACAACCCACTAGACGTCGGCAAAGTGCTGGCCGACCGCAAAGACCCCAACGGCGTATTCGTGAACCGCGAGCTCTACAACGTTGCCAAGAACGGCACCAATTACCTGCGCTACGCCTCGCCGCTGCCCACCAACGACAAAGTGCTGGTGCCGAAACTGGCCTACAACGTTTACCTGCCCAAATGGGACATGGCCTTGGGCACCGCGATCAACCTCGACGGCGTAGAAGCCGATGTGGCCAAGGTGCAGGAAGGTATCAATGCGCGTATCACCACCATCGTTACCAGCATCGTGGTGATTGCTTTGGTGCTGCTGGTGATTTTCGGCATTGCCGGTGTCGCGTTGGGTAACGCCTTTCTGCGGCCATTGCAGCAAATCAAAGACAACCTCGACGACATTGCCGCCGGTGACGGTGACCTGACCAAACGCCTGCCAGTCAACGGCCAGGACGAGCTTGGCGAACTGGCCGGCTCGTTTAACGCCTTTGTCGCCAAGATTCATGGCCTGGTGCGGCAGATTGTGGAAATGACCGGGCAGCTCACCGGGTTGGTGGGT
Source organism: Pseudomonas sp. (assembly GCF_037994325.1). Lineage (GTDB taxonomy): Bacteria > Pseudomonadota > Gammaproteobacteria > Pseudomonadales > Pseudomonadaceae > Aquipseudomonas. The sequence goes on along the minus strand of NZ_JBBNAH010000414.1, from coordinate 1,413 downwards.
GAAGTCTCGGCGCAGACTCAGCGCGCCGACCAAGCCATGGCCAGCCAGCGGCATGAAACCGATCAGGTCGCTACCGCTATCAACGAGATGTCGGCTGCCGCCCACCAAGTGGCGCAAAGCGCTCAGGGCGCGGCGTCGGCGGCGCAGAAAACCGACGAGGAAGGGCAGGCAGCGAAAAAGGTTGTGGACGGCAGCATCACCCGCATTCACGCCTTGGTCGGTGATATCCGCAGCAGCGGCACCTCGCTCGATAGCTTGCAGCAGGATGTGCAGTCGATTGTCAGCGTGCTTGGCGTGATTCGCTCCATCGCCGAGCAAACTAACCTGCTGGCCCTCAACGCCGCCATTGAAGCCGCGCGGGCCGGGGAGGCCGGCCGTGGTTTTGCCGTGGTTGCCGATGAGGTTCGTGCCCTGGCCAGCCGCACCCAGCAGAGCACCCAGGAAATTCAAGGCATGATCGACCGCCTGCAAAAAGGCACGGTAGACGCGGTAACCGCCATGCGCCGCTCCAGCGAAGCCGGTGACGTCACCAGCCAGCAAGCCAACCAGGCAGGCGCTTCGCTGGATGCCATCGCCGAACTGATCGCCACCATCAACGCCATGAACGCGCAAATCGCTAGCGCTGCCGAAGAGCAAACTGCCGTGGCCGAAGAGATCAACCGCAGCGTGCACCAGATTGCCGGCGCCGTTGAACGCGTGGCCGATGAGACCCAGCAAAGCGCACAGTCAGCCAGAAGCTTGGCGGATTTGGGTAATCGCTTGGGGACGTTGGTGAAACAGTTTCGGATTTAACCGCCAGGCCAATAACGTCAAGCCAGTGCCGCCTGCAGCGCGCTGGCTTGAGCGTCAGCATTCCTTCGGCCCTGTTGGCGGATGGGGTACAAGCTGGGATGCAGCGGCTATGAAGCACTCATCCGATATTGCCGCGGTGTCACGCCCTTCCAGCGCTTGAATGCGTGCATAAAGTTAGAAACCTCTCCATAGCCCAGACGCTCAGCGATTTCTTCGAGTGTCAGCGCGCCAGTGGCCAGCAACTCTTCGGCTAAGGCCTGACGCACCTCTTCAAGGAGTTGGCGGTAACTGGTGTTTTCTTCCAGCAACCGCCGACGCAAGGTGCGGGTGGTCATGTGCAGTTCGTTGGCGAGCTGTTCCATGTCCGGCAAACGCCCGGGGTGGGCCAGCAGGCGGTCACGAATGCGACCACTCAGGCCGGCGCGAACGCGGCGTTTGGCCAGGAGCGCCTGGCATTGTTGTTCACAGTGCTGCATCACCTGCGGATTGGCCCCGGGAAGAGGGCGGTCAAGCAGGGCGCTGGCAAACACCAGGCGGTTTTCCTCGGCATTAAAGATCGGCTCCAGGCCGAGCAGCTCCCGATATAGGTGGCTATCGGCTGGCGCTGGCAAGGTTAGGTAC
>NZ_JBBNAH010000413.1:0-1981 GCF_037994325.1 Pseudomonas sp. | reverse complement strand
AGAGCACCACATCACCGTTCTACTGATCGAACACGACATGGGCATGGTTATGAGTATTTCCGATCACATTATCGTGCTCGACCACGGCGCACTGATTGCCGAGGGCAACCCGGAGCAAATCCGCAATAACCCGAAAGTGATTGCCGCCTACCTGGGCGCTGACGAAGAGGAAGTGGCATGAGTAAGCCGATCCTCGAGTTCAAAGACGTAGACGTGTTCTACGGGCCAATCCAGGCGCTGAAAAAGGTCAACCTGCACATCAACGAAGGCGAGACCGTGAGCCTGATCGGTGCCAATGGCGCCGGTAAGTCCACCTTGCTGATGTCGATCTTCGGCCAGCCGCGCGCCACCGGCGGCAGCATTGTCTATGGCGGTATCGACATCACCAACAAGTCGTCGCACTTCGTCGCCTCCAACGGCATCGCCCAGTCGCCGGAAGGCCGCCGGGTGTTCCCGGACATGAGCGTGGAAGAAAACCTGCTGATGGGCACCATCCCCATTGGCGCCAAGCACGCTGACGAAGATATGCAGCGCATGTTTGAACTGTTCCCGCGTTTGCTGGAGCGGCGTAATCAGCGCGCTATGACCATGTCTGGCGGCGAGCAGCAAATGCTCGCCATCGCCCGGGCGCTGATGAGCCGGCCGAAGTTGTTATTGCTTGATGAACCCAGCCTGGGCTTGGCGCCGATTGTGGTTAAACACATTTTCGCCACCCTCAAGGAATTGGCCAAAACCGGTATGACCATCTTTTTGGTCGAGCAAAACGCTAACCACGCGTTGCGCTTATCGGACCGCGGTTACGTGATGGTCAACGGCGAAATCCGTATGACCGGCACTGGCCAGGAACTGCTGGGTAACGAAGAAGTGCGCAACGCCTACCTGGGCGGCCACTGATCAGCGTGAACCGCCCTTCGCCACGGTGAAGGGCGGCTTTAATCCGTAGGGTGTGCTGTGCGCACCAACGCGTTCTGCGCTACCTGAAGTGCGCGCGGCACACCCCACTCACAAGGTGTACTGCGAATGCACAACCTACGTTTTTTCACCAATGCCGACGTTGCCGCCGCATTGGACTACGCCCCCTTGATTGAAGCGCTACGCAGCGGCCTGGCTGTCGCGTGCGAATCGCCTGTGCGCGGCTGCCATGACCTGCCAAACGACGCCAGCCTGCTGCATATGCCGGTGTGGCAGAGCGGCCAGGGCATTGGCGTCAAGCTGGTCACCGTGTTCCCCCACAACAGCGCGCGCGACCTACCTTCGGTAGCGGCGGTGTTTACCCTGTTCGACGATGCCACCGGGCAACCCTTGGCCATGCTCGAAGCCTCGGAAATGACTGCGCGGCGCACCGCCTGCACCTCGGCCCTGGCTGCCGATTACTTAGTGCGCCACGACGCTGAACGCCTGCTAATCGTCGGCAGCGGCACCTTGGCGGCGCATATGGTGCGCGCCCATTGCTGCGTGCGACCGTACCGCGAGATCGAGATTTGGGGCCGTAATGCGGCCAAGCTGGCACCTTTGGTGGCGCAACTGCAGGCCGAAGGCTTTGCAGTCAGTTCCAGCAGTGACTTGCAAGCCAGCGTCAGGCAGGCCGATAGCATCACCTGCATCACTACCTCACGGGAACCGTTGGTATTGGGCGCTTGGCTTAAGCCCGGCACCCACCTGGACCTGGTCGGCGCCTTTTTGCCGAGCATGCGCGAAACCGACTCTGCCGCCGTGGGGCGTGCGCGCATTGTTGTCGATACTCGGGAAGGCGCGCTGCACGAGGGCGGCGACTTGCTGTTTGCCATTGCCGATGGCGTTATCCAACAGCAGGCGATCGGCACCGAATTAAAGGATTTGCTCAATGGCCGTGGCCAACGCGCAGATGATGGCGAAATTACCCTGTTTAAATCGGTCGGTTTTGCCCTTGAAGACCTGATTGCCGCACGGGCCCTGCTGGCGCAAAGCACACCGGTTTGAACTGTCCCCAAAAGCTGTGGGG
>NZ_JBBNAH010000412.1:0-13739 GCF_037994325.1 Pseudomonas sp. | reverse complement strand
GCTCAATTGAGCGGCTTTTTGCTGGCTGCGATTTACGCCACGCTAAGCGTCAGTCCGATGCGTTTGAGCCACTCGGCCTCCGCCTCAAAGTCCGCCTGGGTCAGCGGGTTGGCGGCCAGCCAGCCTTCGGGGAATACCAGGTCCAGGGTGTCATCACTGGCGCGCAGTTTCACCTTGGGCATTTCTTGGGTGCCACGAATATGGTGGAACAAGATGGCGAAACGCAGCAGCACGCACAGGCGCATCAGCTTGATGCCGACATCGCCGAACTCGGCAAACTTGTCTTTGGGAATATTGCGTCGATGGCCACGTACCAGCAGGGCGAGCATCTGTTGGTCCTGGCGCGAGAAGCCGCCCAGGTCCGAGTGCTCGACCAAGTAGGCGCCGTGCTTGTGGTACGAGTAGTGGGCGATGTCCAAGCCCACTTCATGCACCTTACTGGCCCAGCTCAATAGCTCGCGGTGCCATTCATCATCCAGGCCCCACGATTCAGCCACGTCATCCAGCGCTTCCAGGGCTTTGGCCTCGACCCGTTGTGCCTGCTCCAGGTCGACGTGGTAGCGCTCCATCAACGCACTCAGGGTGCGTTCACGGACGTCTTCGTGGTGATGGCGGCCGAGCAGGTCGTACAGCACGCCTTCACGCAGGGCGCCTTCGGAATGGGCCATGGTGTGCAAGTCCATGGCATCGAAGATGGCTTCCAGAATTGCCAAGCCGGCAGGGAAAATAGCGCGACGGTCGGGTTTGATGCCGTCCATATCGAGCTTGTCGACCTCGCCCAGTTTCAACACGCGACGCTTGAGCCAGGCCAAACCCTCGGCCGTCACTTCGCCGTTGCCATGGCCGCCAGCCTTAATGGCCAGGCCAACGGCGCGAATGGTGCCTGAGGCGCCAACGGCTTCATCCCAGCCCAGGCGGCGCAGCGCATGTTCGATGCCCATCAATTCCAGGCGCGCAGCGGTGTAGGCCTGGGCATAGCGGGCGGGGGTGATTTTGCCGTCGCGGAAATAACGTTGGGTAAAGCTCACGCAGCCCATCTGCAGGCTTTCGCGCAGCAGCGGTTCAAAACGCTGACCGATGATGAACTCGGTACTGCCGCCGCCGATATCGGCAACCAGGCGTTTGCCGGGGGTGTCGGCCAGGGTGTGGGACACGCCGAGGTAAATCAGCCTTGCTTCTTCACGCCCGGAAATCACTTCCACCGGGTGGCCGAGAATTTCTTCGGCGCGGCGGATAAACACCGAACGGTTACGCGCTTCACGCAAGGCGTTGGTACCGACTACCCGAACAGCGCCTGGCGGCAGGCTGTTGGTCAGTTGGGCAAAGCGGCGCAGGCAATCGAGGCCGCGCTGCATGGCTTCCTCATTGAGCTCGCGTTGTTCATCAATGCCAGCAGCCAACTGCACCTTTTCGCCCATGCGCTCCAGAATGCGGATCTCGCCGTGGTCGGCTTTGGCCAGAACAATATGGAAGCTGTTCGAGCCGAGGTCGATGGCGGCGATCATGGAAAAATTCTTCGCAGGGCTTTGCGGCATGGTGTGCAGGTCTCAGAGCTGTAGCGCGACATCCTGCCATGATCAGGCGCTTGCTGCCATGTTGAGGCGCTTGCGCAGGGCCCCGGCTAAGGGCGGCTGGATGTCGATGCTGGAGTGGTTCTTTATAGCCGCAGGTCCGGCGGTGACAAGGTTCGGCCGCGCAGTATGCCCGCTCGGTGCGTCGTAATTATGACCGGTGTCAGACGCCAGGCTCAGAGAAACGGAGCCGTTGCTGCGGTTTTTAGTTCAATGCCTGATCAGTGTTTACGCACACCATCATAGCGAAGCTCAATCGGCAGGCGCTTTCGGTGTTGGCCAAGCCGGGCTATGATGGCCGCCACTTTACACACTTGCGACCCTGGAGAGTTTCCATGAGCGAATTCATCACCCACGTCAGCGACGCCAGCTTTGATCAGGATGTGCTCCAGGCTGATGGCCCGGTGCTGGTCGATTACTGGGCTGAGTGGTGCGGTCCTTGCAAAATGATCGCCCCGGTTCTGGACGAAATCGCCCAGACCTACCAAGGCAAACTGAAAGTCTGCAAGCTGAACATCGACGAAAACCAGGACACCCCACCGAAGTACAACGTGCGTGGTATCCCGACTCTGATGCTGTTCAAGAACGGCGCCGTCGAAGCCACCAAAGTTGGCGCACTGTCCAAGTCGCAACTGGCAGCATTCCTCGACAGCAACATCTAAGTCGTAAGGAATTTCTCCGTTTCGCCTGAAAGCCCCGTCCTATGCGGGGCTTTTTCATTGCGCGAAGACTAGACGCTCCGCAAAGCCGATGGTACATTCGGCCTCGCATCGGTTCCTCCGTTGCTCATCGTAAGCCGTCGCCGACGCATTCCTACTCGATACCCATCGATAAACAAGCAGGCGATCTTGCTGCGTTCTCCGCAGCCCGGCCTCATAAGCTAAGCGCTTATTTCCCCCTCCTTCACGATTACGTCATTCCTATATGAATCTGACTGAACTCAAGCAAAAGCCGATTACCGACCTGCTGGAACTAGCCGAGCAGATGGGCATAGAAAATATGGCCCGCTCTCGCAAGCAGGACGTGATTTTCTCTCTGTTGAAAAAGCACGCGAAAAGCGGTGAGGAAATCTCCGGTGATGGCGTGCTGGAGATCCTCCAGGACGGCTTCGGCTTCCTTCGTTCCGCCGATGCCTCGTACCTGGCCGGCCCGGACGACATCTATGTTTCCCCAAGCCAGATCCGCCGCTTCAACTTGCGCACTGGCGACACCATTGTTGGCAAGATTCGCCCGCCTAAAGAAGGCGAGCGTTACTTCGCTCTGCTCAAGGTCGACACGATTAACTTCGACCGTCCAGAGAACGCCAAGAACAAAATCTTGTTTGAAAACCTGACGCCGCTGTTCCCCACCAAGCGTCTGGTGATGGAAGCCGGTAACGGTTCCACTGAAGATTTGACCGGCCGGGTGATTGACCTCTGCGCGCCAATCGGCAAGGGGCAACGTGGTCTGATCGTAGCGCCGCCAAAGGCCGGTAAAACGATCATGCTGCAGAACATCGCGGCCAACATCACCCGCAACAACCCTGAGTGCCACCTGATCGTTCTGCTGATCGACGAGCGCCCGGAAGAAGTAACCGAAATGCAGCGCACCGTGCGCGGCGAAGTGGTCGCTTCCACCTTCGACGAGCCGCCAACCCGCCACGTGCAGGTTGCCGAAATGGTGATCGAAAAGGCCAAGCGCCTGGTCGAGCACAAGAAGGACGTGGTTATTCTGCTCGACTCCATCACCCGTCTGGCCCGTGCCTACAACACCGTGATTCCAAGCTCCGGCAAGGTGCTCACCGGTGGTGTTGACGCCCATGCCCTGGAGAAGCCAAAACGCTTCTTTGGCGCCGCGCGTAACATCGAAGAGGGCGGCTCGCTGACCATTATCGCCACCGCGCTGGTTGAAACCGGTTCGAAGATGGACGAAGTGATCTACGAAGAGTTCAAGGGGACCGGCAACATGGAATTGCCCCTGGACCGTCGCATTGCCGAGAAGCGTGTGTTCCCAGCCATCAACATCAACCGCTCCGGCACCCGCCGCGAAGAGTTGCTGACGGCCGAAGACGAGCTGCAACGCATGTGGATTCTGCGTAAATTGCTCCACCCGATGGACGAGATCGCCGCTATCGAGTTCTTGCTCGACCGCCTGAAAGCGACCAAAACCAACGACGAGTTCTTCCAGTCGATGAAGCGCAAGTAACATCGCGAAGAACAGGCAAAAGCCGGGGAAACCCGGCTTTTTGCTACCTGCGCATTGGCGCTAATGCCTTGTGCGCAATACCCCACCGAGTGGGCCGGCACGCTAAACTGCGTGCCTTCCCTGTGCGCCTACACGAGGCTCAAGCATGCAGTATCGCGATCTGCGCGACTTTATTCGTGGCCTGGAGCAACGCGGCGAGCTGAAACGCATCAGCCACCCCGTGTCGCCTGTGCTGGAAATGACCGAAATCTGCGACCGCACCCTGCGCCGCAAAGGCCCGGCCCTGCTGTTCGAAAACCCCACCGGCTTTGATATGCCTGTGCTTGGCAACCTGTTCGGCACGCCTGAACGTGTGGCCTTGGGTATGGGCGCAGAAGCGGTCAGCGAGCTGCGCGAAATTGGCAAGCTGCTGGCCTTTCTAAAAGAGCCTGAGCCACCCAAAGGCTTGAAAGACGCCTGGTCGAAACTGCCGATTTTCAAAAAGATTATTTCCATGGCGCCAAAGGTGGTCAAAGACGCGCCGTGCCAGGAAGTGATCGAAGAGGGTGATGACGTCGACCTCAGCAAACTGCCGGTGCAAACCTGCTGGCCGGGCGATGTTGCACCGCTGATTACCTGGGGCCTGACGGTGACCAAAGGGCCGAACAAAGACCGCCAGAACCTCGGCATTTACCGTCAGCAGGTGATTGGCCGCAACAAGGTGATCATGCGCTGGCTGAGCCACCGTGGCGGCGCGCTGGATTTTAAAGAATGGCGCGACAAACACCCCGGCCAACCTTTCCCGGTAGCGGTGGCCTTAGGCGCAGACCCGGCGACCATTCTTGGCGCCGTAACACCCGTTCCCGATAGCCTCTCCGAGTACGCCTTCGCCGGCCTGCTGCGCGGCAACCGCACCGAGTTGATCAAATGCCGTGGCAGTGAGCTGCAGGTGCCAGCCAGTGCCGAAATTGTGCTGGAAGGCGTGATTCATCCGGGCGAGATGGCTGACGAAGGCCCTTATGGCGATCACACCGGTTACTACAACGAGGTGGACTCTTTTCCAGTGTTTACCGTCGAACGCATTACCCGGCGGCAAAAACCGATTTACCACAGCACCTACACCGGTCGGCCGCCCGATGAGCCGGCGATTCTTGGCGTGGCGCTGAACGAAGTGTTTGTGCCGATTCTGCAAAAGCAGTTTCCGGAAATCACTGACTTCTACCTGCCGCCCGAAGGTTGCTCGTACCGCATGGCCGTCGTGACCATGAAGAAACAGTATCCGGGCCACGCCAAGCGCGTAATGCTCGGTGTGTGGTCGTTTTTGCGCCAGTTTATGTACACCAAATTCGTTATCGTCACCGACGACGACATTAATGCGCGGGACTGGAACGATGTGATCTGGGCCATCACCACGCGCATGGACCCCAAGCGCGACACGGTGCTGATCGACAACACGCCAATCGACTACCTGGACTTCGCCTCGCCCGTCTCCGGCCTTGGCTCGAAAATGGGCTTGGACGCCACGCACAAATGGCCTGGCGAAACCAGCCGCGAATGGGGCCGCGTGATTGTCAAAGACGACGCCGTTACCCAGCGCGTTGACGCGATGTGGAAGGACCTTGGAATAGAGTGATGAACGTAACCCTGCAGCCCTCCGGCGCGGTGCTTGAAGTAAACCCTGGCGAGCGCATTCTTGATGCCGCGCGCCGGTTGGGTTACGACTGCCCGCAAGCCTGCCGCAACGGCAACTGCCATATCTGCGCAGCCTTGCTGGTGGAAGGCTCGGTGCAACAGAGCGGTGAGGTGCGTGACCACGGCGAGTTATTCACTTGCCTGGCTGAGCCGCTGCAAGACTGCGTGCTGCATTGGGATGGCGTGTTGGCCCCAGGCGAACTGCCGCAGCGCACGCTGCGTTGCCAGGTGGTGGCGGTGACGGAGGTAGGTGGTGATGTCTGGCGTGTCAGCCTGCGGGCGCCGGCGGGCAAACCGCCGCGATATCACGCCGGGCAGTACGTACTGGTCTCCCGCGACGATGGTGAGAAATCTGCCTTCTCCCTGGCCTCGGCGCCATCGCAAGGGCGCGAGCTGGAGCTGCATATTCTCGGCCGTGAAGACAGCGGGCTTAACCTGCTCGCTCAGCTTCGTCGCGAACCCTTGGTGGAAGTGCAGATGCCCTTTGGCGATGCGCACTTGGCTGAGTTGCCCGATGGGCCGTTGATTCTGATTGCTGCCGGTACGGGTATGGCGCAGATGCACAGCTTGATTGAGCATTGCCGCGCGACGGGTTTCGAACACCCGGTGCACCTCTATTGGGGCGCACGGCGGCCCGAAGATTTCTACCAATTGCCCCATTGGGCGGATTGGCAGCAGATGAAAAACCTGACGTTGCACCAGGTGGTCAGCGATGTATGTGGTTGGCAAGGGCGCTGCGGCTTGCTGCATGAGGCGGTGCGCGAAGACTTCGCCGATCTCAAACCGCTGCATGTCTATGCAAGTGGCTCGCCGATGATGGTCTACGCCACCCTTGATGCCTTGGTAGACGCCGGCATGGATGCCCATCAAATGCGCGCCGACGTGTTCGCCTACGCGCCGCGCTCGTAAAAAAACCGCCCTCGGGCGGTTTTTTGTTGTTCCGTGGCGAGCGCTTAACGCACCTGCACCACAACCTTGCCCACAGCCTTGCGCTGGCCCAAAGCATTGATCGCCCCGGCCGCATCGGTCAGCGGGAAGGTCTGCGATACCAGCGGTTTGACCTTGCCTTCAGCGAACCACGTAAACAGCTGCTCAAAGTTGGCGGCGTTGTCTTGCGGTTGGCGCTGGGCAAAGGCACCCCAGAACACGCCTACCAACGATGCGCCCTTTAGCAGGGTCAGGTTGGCAGGCAGCGAGGGGATGGTGCCGCTGGCGAAACCCACCACTAGGAAACGACCGTTCCAGGCGATGGAGCGGAAGGCCTCCTCAAACAGGTCGCCGCCAACCGGATCGTAGATCACGTCCACGCCTTGGCCGCCGGTGAGTTCTTTGAGTTTGTCCTTCAGGCCACCTTCGCTGTAGTTGATCAACTCATCGGCGCCCGCGGCTTTAGCTACTTCGAGTTTTTCTGCGCTGCTGGCGGCGGCGATTACGCGGGCGCCCATGGCTTTACCGATTTCCACGGCGGCCAGGCCGACACCACCGGAGGCGCCGAGTACCAACAAGGTTTCGCCCGGTTGCAGGTTGGCGCGTTGTTTCAGGGCGTGGATGGAGGTGCCGTAGGTCATGCCGAAGGCGGCAGCGCTGGCGAAGTCCATGCCGGCGGGAATTGGCATCACGCTGTAACCGGCAACGGCCACCTGCTCGGCAAAGCTACCCCAGCCGGTCAGGGCCATAACGCGGTCACCCGGTTTTACATGGGTGACTTTCTCGCCCACAGCGGCGACTACGCCCGCGGCCTCACCACCTGGGGAAAACGGGAATGGCGGCTTGAACTGGTATTTACCTTCAATGATCAGCGTGTCCGGGAAGTTCACGCCGGCAGCGTGGACGTCGAGCAGCACTTCGTTCTTTTTCGGTTCTGGGCTGGCGACTTCTTCCAGCACCAGGGTTTCGGCAGGGCCGAAGGCTTTGCACAACACGGCTTTCATTGGAGTGTTCCTCGCAGAGTTATGGCTTGGCAGTGTAGGTGTGTGGCCGCGAGGGTCAACGAGCATGGCTTGGCCTGATAAAGGTGTATAAGCGCCGGGCTATCGCTATGCTAGGGCACATACCCAGTCGAGGATGCGCACTGTGAAAGCTTGGTTTGTTCTGTTGATGGCCCTCTCTCTGCCGTTCGCGGCCGTTGCCAATGAAGAAGGGGGCGGCGAAGGCGAAAAGGAAGGCAAAACCCCAACCGTGGCCTATATCAGCCTGGTGCCTGCCATCGTCGGTAACTACGGCACTGGCCCGCGCCTGAAAGTGTTCAAGGCCGATATCGCCTTGCAGGTGACCGGCAGTGAGGCCGAAGCCAAGGTTGAGCACCATGAGCCGCTGATCCGCAATCAGCTGGTCATGTTGTTCTCGCAGCAAACCGATGAGTCGATGGGCAACGTCGAGTCCAAGGAAAAGCTGCGCCAGGAAGCGTTAAAGCAGGTGCAGGACGTGCTCAATCAGGAAGAGGGCAAGCCCCTGGTGGAAGACTTACTGTTCAACAACTTGATCGTGCAGTAACCCACCACGCTTAGCTCGTGCGCCACACGCAGGTGCAGTTGCGACCTTGATGCTTGGCTTGGTACAGCGCCTGATCGCTATGGGCCACTAGGCTATCGGGGTGGCTGTCGCGATTGGGCAATACCGTGCTTAAGCCGATGCTCGCACTCAAGCGCGAGAGCGGGCTGCCCGGATGCGGCAGATGTAACTCGGCCAACGCTTGGTGAACGCGCACGGCAATGACCTCGGCGCCTTCCAGGTCGGTGTTGGCCAGAATCACGGCGAACTCCTCGCCGCCATAGCGGCACACCGCATCACCATCACGCAACAAGCAGCTTTGCAGCGCGGCCGCCACTTTGCGTAGTGCATCATCGCCCGCCAAGTGGCCGAGCTGGTCGTTGTAGGCCTTGAAGTGGTCGACATCGAGCATCAGCAAGCTCATCGGCGCGCCAATGCGTTGCAGGCGCCGCCACTCGCTGTGCAGTTGGTGATCGAAGAAACGTCGGTTGTACAAACCGGTAAGGCCGTCGCGCTGCGACAGGTGCTGGAGCTGCGCTTCGAGTTGCAGGCGTTCGTTGTTGTCGCGCGACACGCCGATCAAATATTCATGACCGTTGACCTGTACCAGTTGCGCGCTGATTTCGGCCGGCTGAATGCTGCCATTGCGCCGGCGCATTTCGCGCTGAAAGATTTTCCCCTGGTTGTCGTTCTGCGCCTGGCGTACCAGTTCCACCCAGGCGTGGAAGCCCAGCAGCAGGCTTTCCGGTTGCTCCTGTAACTGCTGGCGAAACTCGTCGGCGCTGTAACCCAGGCTGCTGTAGGTGGCCTTGTTCATATGCAGGATATTGCGGGTCTTGGGGTCGATGATAAACAGCCCGTCACGGCTGGAATCGGTAAGGTCGACCACCAACTGCAAGCGCTCGCGGCTGTCACGCAGCACCTGTTCGATTAGCTCGCGGTTATTCACTTCTTCGCTCAAGCGCTCATTGGCGGTGCGCTGCGCATCAGCCCGCCGCGCGTTTTCCAGCGCCAGCCATAACGCCGCAAACAACAGCAACGTCGTGGTTAACGCCGCGCCCAGCACCACCGTCGGCAGCGGGCTGGAGAGCTGCTGCGCGAGCTGGCGCGTGGGGTTGAGCTGCAAGGTGAAATTGCGGTTATTGAGTAAATGCAGCGGCAGTTCTTGCTGCAGACCGGCGCTGAAGTCGGCCTGTTCGCGGCTGTACAACGGTTTGCCGAACTCCAGCAGACGCACGTTGAAATCAGTGCTGTCGACGGTGTCCAGCAGTTCGTCCATCAGTGGCTCGACGCGAAAGATGCCTTGAATAAAACCATCGAAGGTCCGCTGACCATGCCCATCCAACACATACAACGGCGTATACAGAGCAAAGCCGCGACCGCCCTGCACCAGTTCGAAGCTGTTAGAGAATACTGCTTTGCCCTGAGTTTTGGCCTGGAGGGCTAACAAGTAGTTGGGGTGGGCGGCGGTGAGCTGGAAGTTTAGCGCCGCCTCGTTGCCAACCATGGGCAGAATCCAGCGCAGGCGCAGGTCCGAGTCGGCCCATTGAATGGCTTGGTAGCCGCGAAAATGTTGTAGCGAAAACTGCGCCTCAAGCTCCCATTCTTCGCGGCTCAGGCGCCCGTGGTGGTTCCACAGTTCAGCCAGGCGATAGAGATCTTGCGCTTGCGCGTTAAGGCTGCCCTCAAGCTGGCGGGTGAGCAAACGTGCCTGAGCGGCTACCCGTTCGTTGGCGTGGGCGCGCTCAATGGTCACCAGCTTTTGCCACAGCACCAGGCTGGCGGCGAGCAGCACCAACGCCAGCAGCACTAAGGCCAGACGAGCGCGCCAAGCCGGGCGGGCGACGGGTAACGGCGTGGTGTCGGGCAAGCTGTCTGCTCTCATGCACAGTGTCCGTGTTGCTTAATGCAGAGCGTTGATTACCGCCCATTCGCTAGCACTGACTGGCATCACCGAAAGCCGGCTGCCTTTTTTAACCAAGGGTAGTTCGCTTAAACCCATTACGTCGCGCAGTTGGCCAAGGGCAATGACCTTGGCAAACGCCTCGACAAACTCAACATCCAGCGCGCTCCACGGGTTTTTCTCGGCGCTGGCTTTGGCATCGAAGTAATGGCTGTGGGGATCGAGGGCCGTTGGGTCTGGATAGGCCGAAGCAATAATCCGGCCTATTCCGGCGATGCCGGGCTCCGGGCAACTGGAGTGATAAAAGAAGAACAGATCGCCGACGGCCATGCTGCGGACAAAATTGCGCGCCTGGTAATTGCGCACGCCATCCCAACGCGCACGGCCGAGGCGCTGTAGGTCGTGAATGGATAATTCTTCGGGTTCGGACTTCATTAACCAGTGAGGCATGAACTTTGCTCTTCGCTCGTGGGGTTGTGTCTTGCTGGGGTCTTTTTCCCATTTAGACGACAGTCGGTGGGCCTCAGAATTGCACTGGTAGGCACCTTGCTAGAGAATGCCGCAGTGTTGAATTTACGCCGCCCGAACAGTCCAAAAACAAAAAATCGTCGCAGGTGGTTTTGCCAAATTTGCCTGGAAGGGGGAGGCAAACAATGAAGAAACGTAAGCCAGATTTGTTGTGGATTTTAGTTATTTTGTTTGGGCTTGGTGTCGTCACCACCGGTTACACCCAGAGCCTGTGGGACCGTCAAGGCGAGGCTCCCGTCACCGTGTCGCAGCAGCCCTAAGGCTGTCAGCTCTACCAGTGGATACCGCAGGGAACGCGGTGCCACGGTCAACTCTCTTCGCTATCGCCCAGATACCAACGCTTGTCCGTTACCGTCGCGTGCAGCCGCACATCCCAGCTCGCCAAGGGCAATTTATCCACTTTCTGACATTCATGGGCTAGGCCCAATAGCGTCGGTTTGTGCCAATTTTGGCGCCGTTTCAAGTACGCCAGACTGCGGTCATAGAAACCGCCGCCCATGCCCAGGCGTCCACCATCCTCGTCGAAACCTACCAATGGCAGCAGCACCAGATCCAGCGCCCAGACGTTGCGTTGGCGTTTGCTATTGGCCGTAGGCTCGGCAATGCGGAAGCGATTGGGCTTCATCCGCTCGCCAGGGCGTACCTGCTGAAAGACCATTTTGGTCCGTGGCCAGGCACTAAGAACGGGCAAGTAAGTGGCCTTGCCGCGCCGTTGTGCAGCACGCAGCAACACGCCTGGGTCGATCTCACCATCCACCGGCAGGTACAAGGAAATATGCCGCGCACGGCGAAACGCCGGATGCTGGGCAAGTTGCTTATAAAGGTTGAGGCTGGCTTGGCGTCTTTGGCTGGCGCTTAACGCGCGACGGGCTTTACGCAGCAGACGACGCAGTTGAGGGCGGGAAAGATCGGCAGCGCTCAGCATGGTGTGCCATCCCCGAAAACAACATTGCCCACTGGCGTGGGCAATGAGTAAGCAATTAAGACCCCCCGGGGTGCCGCTGTCGGCTTAGCCCTTGAACCCGAAAGTTCAAGGTGGAGGTTGCAGGGAGCGTTAAGGCTTTCCGTCAGGCGGACATGCACACCGGCTCCAACTTGCAACCCCCGGGTTTGTGCGTATCGGCTCAGGGACATCACCAACTGGCGCACACACCAGGGAGCGGCGGCCAGTATACCCGAATAAACCGCTCTGCAATCAGCTATGGCTGCTGTCCTGATCGGTGGCCAGGGCTGTATCGACACGATCAAGCAAGTCACGCACATGGGCGCGGGTGGAGCTGACGTCCTGATCCAGGCGCTGCTGTTTGTGCAACAAGTCGTGGGTAATGTTGAGGGCGGCCATTACCGCCACACGGTCGGCGCCAATCACTTTGCCGCCGCTTCTGATCTCACGCATTTTGCCGTCGAGGTAGCGCGCGGCGCTTTCCAGGTTGGCGCGTTCGTCTGCCGGGCAGGCGATGCAATAGTCTTTATCAAGGATGTGAACGGTAACGGTGTTCGAGGTCATTAGTCCTGCTCCAGGGCTTTGAGGCGCGAAATCATCGATTCGACCTTATGCCGGGCCATTTCGTTCTTTTCGATCAGATGAGCGCGCTCTTCACGCCAAGACTGCTCGCTTGCTCGTAAGGCGCGGTTGTCCGCTTTCAATTGCTCAACGCGTTGAATAAGTAGTTCCAGCTTGACGGTGAGCGCGTGCAGATCGGCGTCTTCCATGGGCTCTCGCTAGAGAATTAAAGTGGCGAAACTATATAGGAAGGCACAGGCGAAGGTGTAAACCCGTTGACGTCCGCCAATGGTCTTGGCGCGCTTGCCGGTGCTAGGATACAAGGCCTCCATTCTAGTCATTGCGCCTTCTGGCGCCTAGTTGCCAATGCCCACACAAAATTCCCCGTATAGCGCTTTCGCCACCCTGCTTGCTAGCAGCGGTCAACCCATTTCGCCCGCTGAGTTGCATGGCTTGTTGCTGGGCCGTAGTTGCGCCGGTGCCGGCTTCGAACCCGCGCCCTGGCTGATGGATGCCTCCGACCTGTTTTCTGCCGAGCCCGAAGAGAACATCAAGCAGGCACTGATCGGCCTTCAGCAGATGGTCAAGGCCGAGCTGACTGGCGACGAGATTACCGTTGTTCTCCTGTTGCCCAACGACGACGCTCCGCTCGCCGAGCGCGCAATTGCCATGGGCCAATGGTGCCAAGGCTTTCTCGCCGGTTTCGGCCTGACTGCCCGCGACGCCGCCCTAAGCGCCGAAGCCATGGAAGTGCTGCAGGACCTCGCCGCGATTGCCCAGGTGCAAGAAGCCTTGGAAGAATCCGAAGACGGTGAAAACGACTATATGGAAGTGATGGAGTACCTGCGCGTAGCGCCGCTGCTGCTATTCACCGAGTGCGTGAAGCCCGCTGCTCCAGCCGCACCCAAACCATCGCTGCACTGATACCCGGCCCACCCTTTTTGAACAAACGAGTCCGCCCATGATCAGCATCCCCAAGTCGGAATACGCTCGTCGGCGCAAGGCGCTGATGGCGCAGATGGAGCCCAACAGCATCGCCATTCTGCCGGCGGCGCCGGTGTACATCCGCAACCGCGACGTTGAGCACATTTACCGTCAGGACAGCGACTTTCAATACCTCAGCGGCTTTCCCGAGCCTGAGGCGGTGATCGCGCTGATCCCTGGGCGTGAGCATGGCGAGTACGTGTTGTTCTGCCGCGAGCGTGATCCCGAACGCGAACTTTGGGACGGCCTGCGCGCCGGGCAAGACGGTGCCATCAGAGACTTCGGTGCTGATGATGCATTCCCCATTGGCGATATCGACGAAATCCTGCCGGGCCTGATCGAGGGCCGTGACCGTGTGTACTACGCCATGGGCACCAACCAGGAATTCGACCGTCACCTGATGGAGTGGATCAACGTGATCCGCTCCAAAGCGCGCCAAGGTGCGCAGCCGCCAAACGAGTTTGTTGCCCTCACCCATTTGCTGCACGACATGCGCCTGTACAAGTCGGCCAACGAAGTAAAGGTGATGCGCGAAGCGGCGCAGATTTCCTCCCGCGCCCACATCCGCGCTATGCAGGCCAGCCGCGCGGGCTTGAGCGAATACCACCTGGAAGCCGAGCTGGATTACGAGTTCCGCAAAGGCGGGGCGAAGATGGCGGCCTATGGCTCCATCGTTGCCGCCGGCCGCAACGCCTGCATCCTGCACTACCGGGAAAACGATGCACCGCTCAAAGATGGCGACCTGGTGTTGATTGACGCCGGTTGCGAAATCGACTGTTACGCCAGCGATATCACCCGTACCTTTCCGGTCAGCGGCAAGTTTTCTCCTGAGCAGAAAGCCATCTATGAGCTGGTGCTCAAATCCCAGGAAGCTGCGTTTGCCGCCATTGGCCCGGACAAGCAC
>NZ_JBBNAH010000411.1:0-10099 GCF_037994325.1 Pseudomonas sp. | reverse complement strand
GACTTGCATATAACGCTGACGACCATTCACATTGAAATTGACGATAAACGCTGGCGCCAGCACTTCATAAATCGCTTCTTTTTTCAGCGGCTTGCCGTCCGGACTTTTGCCCTCTTCGGCGGCGCCTTTCTCGCCTTCTTTGCCTGCCTCGGCGGCCGGCGCACTCTTGTGCAGGAAGAACCAGGTCGCGCCCACCGAACCGCCAACAGCGATCAACAACCCGACCACGATCAGAATGATCAGCTTCAGCTTGCCCTTGCCGGGAGCCGGTGCAGCGCCATCGGCGGGAGGTGCAGCTTTTTCTTTCTTAGCCATGCCAATAATCCGTCACTGATCGGAATTCTATCCGTGTTCAAAGGGTTAGGAGCAAGTGTTATGCCAGCTTGCCAGGCACAAGTGCTAACAAGCTGTTTGCACGACAGTTGATCGCCGGTGGATGCAATAAACATAGCGGAGGATGCGTCGCGAATATACCAGCAAGTTCTGCGCATGCCGGTTTGCCTGCTCTCCCCTTTCTGCTACCGCCCGCTAACAACGCTTCTAGCGTAACGGGCGCTGCGATATACCAGCAGCACCTGCGGCTGTCACTGAAAACCGGCGAAAACGCTCGGAATA
The DNA here is from genome assembly GCF_037994325.1 of Pseudomonas sp. Lineage (GTDB taxonomy): Bacteria > Pseudomonadota > Gammaproteobacteria > Pseudomonadales > Pseudomonadaceae > Aquipseudomonas. The sequence continues at coordinate 9,484 of NZ_JBBNAH010000411.1, read as the reverse complement.
GACACAACAACGCCCGCATAAGCGGGCGTTGTCAGTCTAGTTCACCAGCGCAGGGTGAAGGCTAAGCGTAGTAATCCACCAAGCCGCGACCACCACTCACGGAGCCGTTGCTGCGGATCTCGCTGGTACTCACGCTGACTTCTTCATCGCCGCCACCAAAACGGTTGCTGCTCGAGTTGCCGCGACTTTGCTGACCATCACCACCATTTTGCCCAGCCCAACCGCGGTTAAGCGACTGATCGGAGACGTTGACGTCCATGCTCATGCCCTGCTGGGTAAACATATCGCGCAGACGGTTCATCGATTCCGTCACCGCATCGCGCACCCCTGCATGCGGGCTGGCAAAGGTCACCTGGGTGGCGGCGTCCTGGGTCATGTTGATGCGCACTTCCAGGCGACCGAGGTCCGGCGGATCAAGCTGGATATCTGCCGACTTAAGGTTCTGGCTGGACATCCACATCACCTTGTCCACCACATCGTCCGTCCACACGCCCTGCTGCATGGACACCGGCGCGCCGGGTACCAGCGGCGTACGTTGCGCCTGGGTCACCTGCTGGTTAACCGCCTGATTCAACGCGCTGAGCTTGTTGGCGAAGGCATCGGCGTGCACGTCGGTGCTGCTGTCTTTCAATGCCTCGATGCCGTCCTTGCCTTTGTCCAACAGCGCCAGCTCATCGGTCACCTGGCTTTCGCCACCTTCGGGGTTCGCGGTGAGTTGCGCCATGGCGGCAGCAAAGTCTTGGCCACCGGTTTGGCCAGCCTGCGCAGCAGACGGGTTGCTAGCAGTCTTCTGCACCGCGGCCTGGGCCTTGGCCGCCATATCCAGAATCAGGTCGACCCCTGGCAGCTCACTCATGGCATCCACTTGCGGATCGTGGCCATCGTCTTCGGTCTGGGTAACGGGTGCCGTAGCCAGAGTCGACAACGACAATGGAATTTCTAGCGTCTCCTCACCTTCACCGATAACCGGCAAGCCGGCTTCGTCGGTGGTTGGCTGCGGCAATTGCTGACCGGCCATGGCCAGCAGAATCATCGGGTCGATAACCGGCTCGACCTCAGCCGGGTCGGTCGGCAAGGGATTGCCGCTATCGGCAACTGGCGTCTCAGCGGCCGTTGCCGCTGCCGCAGTTGGCTCGGCCGGTTCCTTGTCGTCAGCCTTGTCATTGGCCTTGGCATTCTTGGCTTTTGCCGCCGCTTCGTTACGGTCGACAGCCTTATCCTGGCGTTCCTTGGCGTACACCTTGGCAAAGCTGGAGGCATCGTCGTTGCTGGGTTCGGCCTGTTTGGGCTGAGGCTTCGCCGGCGCGGCTTGTGGCTTGGCTACAGGGGCGGAATTGAGGAGTGGATCTGAGGCAACGGACATCTTGCACTCTCCGTGCGGTGTGGGTCGTGCAGAAGAGATAGCAAGGCTTGGGCCAAGTTTGTATCGGGTCTGAAATAGCGCCGTGCGCACAACGGATTTTGCGGGTGCGCTGTGCACACCGGAGGAGAAGCAGCGGCGGTTTAGCGCGTAGAGAAACGCTGGCGTTCGGACTTCAACAGGATGCGCACAATGGCGAACTCACGCTCAATCTGCTCCAGCACATGCGGCGCATCGGCCAGCACCTCGGTGCGTGAGTCGTCTTCCAGTTGTTTGCAGAGGTTGGCCAGCATCGGCGCGCCCATATTGCTGCAGCTGCCTTTAAAGCTATGGGCGGCCAAGCGCAGTTCATGGGCATCGCCATTGGCCAAGGCGGCATGTAGCAGGCGCAGACGCTCTTCGGAGTCAGCCACAAAGGTATCCAGCAACAACGGATACTCAGCTTCCATAATGTCCTGCAAGCCAGCTAACACGGCACTGTCGAGATGAATATCAGCCACCGGAACTCCCCCTGAGCGAACGCCAGCGATTATGCCTGATCGCCCCACGAGAACTCTACGCTGACACCACGCCCATCGTCCGACCACGTAGAACGCTCTGTCAGCCGCCGAATCAGACTTAGGCCACGCCCTGACAGGCTTTGCGCATTACGTTGTCGCTCAATGACCTCTTGCACATTAAAGCCCGGCCCGCTGTCTTCAACCTTGATCACCAGCCGGCCGCCGCTGCCCTCTGGCATTACTTGCAGGTGAAAACGCACATAACCCTGGTCAAGATTGGCCAAACGAGCGCTGCGCTCGCGGTAGTAAGTGGCAAAGCCGGCAGCATCGCATTTGAGCTGCGAATCCAAACCCAGCACGCCGTGCTCCAAGGCATTGGAATACAGCTCTGCCAATACGCTATACAAGGCGCCGCCTTGCAGACGCAGGCCTTGCACCTCCAGCAACAACTGCAACAGAAACGGCAGCGGGTTAAAGCGCTTAAGGGTCTGCGCGCGAAATTCAAAACTGGCCGCCCAATCCAGCGGACTGGTCTGCCGGCTGTCGGTAAACGCCAGCGGTGGCCGGGGCAAGGAGTCCGCCTCCACCAGACAGACCTCGACCATGCTGAGATCGTCCTGCGCTTCGCCGCGAAACGCCGTTAGCGCCAGTTGAATTTCCTCGAACAGCAGGTCTGGCTGGCGATTGGCGGCAAACACATTGAGCAGGCGAGACTCGCCAAAGAGTTGATCTGCGGGATTACGGGTTTCCAGCACACCGTCCGACAGTAAAAACAGCCGATCGCCCAGTTCCATCGGGTAGATCTCACAGGCGTCTTTAAAGTCGGCGGGCTCCAGCACCCCCAGCGGCAAGTGGCGCGACACCAACGGCACGCGCTCCCCGGTGGCGATGCGGTGCAGGTAACCATCCGGCAGACCGCCATTCCAGACTTCCACCACGCGCCGCTGAAAACTGACGTTAAGCAACGTCGCACAGCAGAAAACGCCCACCGGCAGAATGCGCTTGAGCTTGGCGTTTACCTCGCGAAGGATTTCCGACAGTGAATAGCCCTTGGCGGTCATGCCGTAAAACACTTCGGCCAGTGGCATGGCGCCGATAGCGGCCGGCAACCCGTGACCGGTGAAATCGCCGAGCAGCACATGCATGCCGCCCGAAGGCTTGAAGGCGGCCAATAGCAGGTCACCGTTGAACACGGCAAAGGGCGATTGCATATACCGAATATTCGGCGCGTCCAGGCAACCGGAGTGGGCCACCTTGTCGAACACCGCCTTGGCCACGCGCTGCTCATTGAGCAGGTGCTCGTTATGCCGGGAGATCAGGTCGCGCTGTTCCAGTACCGTGGCCTGCAAGCGGCGCAAACGGTCCATGGCCTTGATCTTGGCGTCGAGAATGACCCGGTTGTAGGGCTTGGCGAGGAAGTCGTCACCACCGGCTTCAAGGCAGCGTACCAGTGCCTCGCCCTCGGTTAGTGAGGTAAGAAAGATGATCGGCACCAGCGCTTCGCCGGCTTTGAGTTTGATCCGCCGCGCCGCCTCAAAGCCGTCCATTACCGGCATCAAGGCGTCCATTAACACCAGGTCGGGTTGCTCCTGGTCGAACATCGCCACCGCTTCCAGCCCATTGCTGGCGGTCAGCACCCGATGGCCCTGCCGGCTGATGATGCTCGACAGCAGCATGCGGTCAGCGGCGTTGTCCTCGGCAATCAGGATGGACAGGCGCGCGCCCACGGTTATCAAACCTTAGATAATCTTGAACAGTTGTTCGAAGTTGGAAATCGCCAGGATTTTGCGCACATCCGCGTTGCAGTTCACCAGGCTGATTTGCGCGTGGTCGCCACCGGCATGGTCGCGCAGGAGCAACAACATACCCAGGGCGGAACTATCGAGGTAAGTGGTGTGGTCGAGATCGACCACGTAGCGTTTGGGCGAAATATTCACCCGTTCATACGAGTCGCGAAATGCTTGGTGTGCGCCGAAGTCGAAACGTCCCTGAATACGGATGGTCAGCTCTTGCCCGTCGCTGGACGGCAATGAAGTGATCGCCATGAAAGCTCCCCTACCCCAAATGAACCACAGAATTAAAAAAGCCCGGCAACACAGAAGGTTGAGGCATTCAACACTCTAGCAGCTGAATTCAATTGCGCTCACGTTGCAAGAGCCGCTGTGATAACTCGTCGAGCAATTTTTGCTCGCGTTTATCGGCGGCCACCCGCGCTTCATCCAGGTACTTCTGCACCAGCTTGCGCAACCCTTCCAGCCGCGCGTAACGCTGCTGCCAGATTTCCCGCGCTTTATCGAGGTTGTTGCGGTTCCACGCCACGCTTTGGTTTTGCTGGTTGATCGCCGTTTCCAGCTGCGCCAAAAAGCGTTGGTAGTTCATCAGCCATTGTCCGGAAACGCCCTGACGCCCCTCGGTAATCCATTGTTGCTGATAGTCGTTGAGGTACTGGTGCAGGCTCTGCAATTTGCCTTCCGCCTGGTTTAACAAGGTTTGGCATTTGCCCAGGTTACGCGCGGCCTCGCGCTCATCGGCCTCAGCCATGTCTACCACTGGCGCTAAACGCGCCGCTCGGCTTTGCACGGCCATTTAATTGCGCTTCCTTAGCCGCCGGTTATCAGCCGCGTGGTGGCGCTGGTGCGAACACCGCTGCCAGTAAATCTTTGCTGCGCTGCAGGCCTTCATTGTCATTAAGCCCCTGGCGTAAGTACTGAACCATCGCCGGATGACGGGAAATGGCTAAATCGGTTTCCGGATCACCGCCGGGCACATAGGCGCCGACGCTGATGAGGTCGCGGCTTTGTTGGTAGCGCGACCATAACTGCTTAAAGCGTTGGGCGTTGCGCATATGCTCGGCATCGACAACCGATGGCATCACTCGGCTGATCGACGCTTCAATATCAATGGCCGGGTAATGCCCTTCTTCGGCCAGACGCCGCGACAGCACGAAGTGGCCATCAAGCACCCCCCGCGCGGCATCGGCGATAGGATCTTGCTGGTCATCGCCCTCTGACAACACAGTGTAGAAGGCGGTGATCGAGCCACCACCCCGTTCGGCGTTACCAGCCCTTTCGACCAGGGCTGGCAGCTTGGCAAATACCGATGGCGGATAGCCTTTGGTGGCGGGCGGCTCGCCAATGGCCAAGGCGATTTCCCGTTGGGCCTGGGCGAAACGGGTCAGCGAGTCCATCAGCAGCAAAACGTTTTTGCCTTTGTCGCGAAAGTACTCGGCAATACGTGTGCAATACATGGCGGCGCGCAGGCGCATCAGTGGCGCGTCATCGGCGGGCGAGGCAACCACCACCGAGCGCTTCATGCCCTCCTCACCAAGGATGTGCTCGATAAACTCTTTTACCTCACGACCCCGCTCCCCGATCAGCCCCACCACAATGATGTCGGCCTTGGTAAAGCGGGTCATCATGCCCAACAGCACGCTCTTACCGACGCCGGTACCGGCGAACAGACCAAGACGCTGACCACGCCCCACCGTTAGCAGCCCATTGATGCTGCGGATACCCACGTCCAGCGGCTCATCAATGGGGTGACGGTTAAGCGGGTTAATCATCGGCCCATCCAGCGGCACCCAATCTTCGGCTTTCATACCGCCCTTGCCATCCAAGGCGCGGCCGGTGCCATCCAGCACGCGGCCCAGCATGGTCATGCCCATCGGCAAACGGCCGCTGTCCGGCAATGGCACCACACGGGCACCGGGGGCAATACCGGCCAGGCTGCCAACTGGCATCAAATAGATTTTGCCGTCGCCAAAACCCATCACTTCGGCTTCAACCTGCACCGGGTGATAGCTGCCGTTGTTGATCACCAGGCAGCGGCTGCCCAAGGCAGCGCGCAGGCCTTCGGCTTCCAGAGTAAGGCCGACCATGCGCAGCAAACGGCCTTCAACAATCGGCTGGGCAGGTAATTGAATGGCCTCGCTGTAGCCCGTCATGCGTTTGACGAAGCTCAAGCGCTCAAGCTTCATGCGGGGTCTCGGGCGGTGTGCTGACCGGCACGGCGTCCAGGTCAATCTGGATATCCGGCTCGGCCGGCGAGGTGGCTTGTTCGCGCTGCTGCTCGAACAGTTGCTTAAGCATTTGCGCCAGGCGAGTCTCGATGGTGGCGTCGATCTGCGATTGCTCCGACTCCACACGGCAACCGCCGGGCTGCAGGGTTTCGTCTTCAAGAATGCGCCAGGTCTCTTCATGGCGATCACGCAGGGCTTTGATCATGTCGAAGTCTTGCGGATGGATATGAATGCGCACATTGGCAGCGCCCATGGGCAGCAATTTCAGCGCCTCGCGCAATACCTGGCGGATCTGGCTGGAGTCGGTGCTGAGCTCACGCTGCACCACTTGCCGGGTCATATGGCTGACCAAGTTGACCAGTGCCACTTCCAGTTGCTGATCCTGCTCGGCAATCGGGTCGAGCAATTGGCTCATCAACAGTTCAAGGCTGGCGACCTTGGCGGCTAGGGCGACGTCGGCCTCTTGCTTGGCTTTAACCTGGCCGGAGCGCAAACCGTCGCGCTCGCCCGTGGAAAAGCCCTCGTTGTAAGCCTCCTGACGGATGACCTCCAACTCGTCGAGCGTCAAGGGTTTGACATCCTCCAGCTGAACCTCTTCGCCCTGCTGGTTGGCCTCAGGTTCTGCTGCGGCCTGGGCGTTAAGTTCAGCAGGCGCTGGCGTTGGCTCGGGCGCTGGGTGCTCGCTTTCCGGGTCGAAACTCGGTAACGCCCAGCTGGTGAAGCCGCCAACATCCTTGGCGCGGATCAGCTCGCTCGGTGCGTCCTTGTTGGCCATGTTGTGCCTTAAACCATTTCTTCGCCGCCTTTACCACCAAGGACGATTTCCCCGGCTTCGGCCATGCGGCGGGCGATGGTGAGAATTTCTTTTTGCGCGCCTTCCACATCGCTGACGCGCACCGGACCACGAGCTTCGAGGTCGTCGCGCAGCAGTTCGGCGGCACGTTTGGACATGTTCTTGAAGACCTTTTCCTTGATCGCTTCGTCGGCACCTTTGAGCGCGAGCACCAGCACGTCGGAAGACACTTCGCGCAGCAACGCTTGAATGCCCCGGTCATCGACATCGGCGAGGTTGTCGAAGACAAACATCAGGTCTTCGATCTGCGACGACAGGTCTTCGTCGACTTCGCGGATGGAGTCCATCAACTGGCCTTCTACCGAACTGTCGAGGAAGTTCATGATGTCGGCAGCGCGCTTCACGCCACCCATGGTCGCACGTGAGGTGTTGGCACTGCCGGAGAACTGTTTCTCAAGAATCTGGTTGAGTTCTTTTAGCGCTGCGGGCTGCACGGTATTCAGCGACGACACGCGCAAAACGATATCCAGACGCACTTTATGGTCAAAGTGGCCAAGCACTTCGCCGGCCTGGTCGGGGTCGAGGTAGGCAACCACGATGGCTTGAATTTGTGGGTGCTCGTAGCGGATCACGTCGGCCACAGCCCGTGGCTCCATCCATTTCAAGCTGTCCAGGCCGCTGGTGCTGCCGCCCAGAAGAATACGGTCGATCAGGCTACCGGCTTTGTCTTCGCCAAGGGCCTGGGTGAGCATTTTGCGGATATAGCTGTCGGCGCCTACGCCAACGCTGGTCTGGTCGCCGACGGTGTCGACGAACTCGCCCATCACTTGTTCAACCTGTTCGCGCTGCACATTGCGCATATGCGCCATGGCCACGCCAACTTTTTGTACTTCTTTAGGCCCCAAGTGGCGCAACACCTGCGCAGCGTCGGTTTCGCCGAGAGAAAGCAGCAGAATCGCGGCCTTATCGACCTTAGTTAGCTTGGCTGGCGTGCCTTTTTCACTCATCGGCGTTAATCCACTCTTTAACCACTTGTGCGACGCGACCCGGGTCTTCGGCTACCAGCCCCTTGATCGCATTGAGTTGCGCATCATACCCCTCGGACGGGCTTGGCAGCATGATGCTTGCTGGCCCACCCAGGCTGACGCGATCGGCGGACAACTCACCATCCAGCCCACCCATACCGCCCAGCTCCACATCACCATCGCGGCCGTCGTGGCCCAGGGCATTACTGCCTTTGCCACCGCCAGTGATGTTGTTCAGTACCGGACGCAGCACACCAAATACCAGCACCAGAATAAACAGCACACCCAGTACTTGTTTTACGACATCCCAGAACCACGGCTGGGTGTAGAACGGAATCGACTCAATTTCTTCGCCTTGGGTGGCAGTAAAGGCCGAGTTGATCACGCTGACGCTGTCGCCACGGGCGGCGTCAAAACCAACCGAGTCCTGCACCAGGCGGGTAAAGCGCGCCAAGTCCGCGGCGCTCCACGGTGTGTGGGTGACTTCACCGGTTTGCGCATTGATCTTGGCCTGATCATCCACCACCACCGCCACCGACAGACGACGCAGACGGCCTTGCTGTTGTTTGGTGTGGCTGATGGAGCGGTCCAACTCATAGTTACGCGTCGCTTGTTCACGCTTGTCGGCCGGGTATGGCGCCAGTTTTGGCAGGCCGGTGGCCGGGTCGATGATCTGTGTGCCGTTGGCATCCAGCAACGGTTGGCCAGCGGCAATCGGGCCGGGGGCCGCTGGCGCACCGGCTGCGGCTTGCTGTGGCGCGCTGGCTGGGCCTGGCGGCTGGTTGCTGACGGCGCCAGGAATGCCTTGCGAACCGGCGGCACTGGAGCGCTCTTCGTTAACTTTCTGCTCGCTGCGCAGCGCTGGTTGGTCGGGGTTGAACATTTCCGATGTCGACTCAACCGCGCTGAAATCCACATCCGCCGACACTTCAGCCTTGTAACGACCATTGCCCAGTACGGGTGCCAAAATACTGTCGACGCGCTGGCTGAACATACTTTCCATGCGCCGGCTGTAATCGAACTGCTTACCGGCCATGGTCAATTCAGAAAGCTCTTGTTGGTCGGACAGCAGGTTGCCTTTCTGGTCGACCACGGTGATTTGCGATTTGCTCAATTCCGGCACGCTGGTGGCGATCAAATTAACGATCGCCATGACCTGACTTGGCTCCAGCGCGCGGCCTGGGTATAGCTCAACCAGCACCGAGGCGCTGGGCTTGCGGTCGTCACGAACAAACACGGAGCTTTTCGGAATGGCCAAGTGCACGCGGGCGCCTTTGACGTTGTTCAAACTGGAAACAGTGCGCGCCAGCTCGCCTTCCAGGCCACGGCGATAACGGGTGGCTTCCATAAACTGGCTGGTGCCGAGACCCTGCTCGCCGTCGAGAATTTCAAAGCCAACGTTGGCATCACGCGGCGAAACGCCGGCTTGCGCCAGCTGCAAACGGGCACGGGAGACATCGCTGGCCTTGACCAGCAGCGCGCCAGAGTTGGGCTCCATGGTGTACGGAATATTGGCGGCAGTCAGGGTTTCCGTCACTTGTTTGGCGTCCATGCCTTCCAGGCTGCCATACAGCGGGCGGTAATCCGGCTGTTGCGACCACAGCACCACGGCAAAACCAATGGCCACGCTGGCGGCAAGGCCGACCAATAGGCCGACTTGGCGCAGCATGGTCATCTGCGACAGATTCTCCAAAAATGCCAAGCCAAACAGCGGCTTCTTTGGCTCGTTGGGGTCTGCCTTGACGGGTACGTTGCTGATCGCTGCTTCTGCCATTTCTTAACTCACTC
>NZ_JBBNAH010000410.1:0-1976 GCF_037994325.1 Pseudomonas sp. | reverse complement strand
CTTTGGCAAAAGCTCGCTGGCCATCGAATTCTGCGAACGTTTACCGGCCCAGTGGCAAAGCTTATGGTTGGGGCTTAGCCAGATGGACAGCGACCCTGGCCGTTTTCTTGAGCGCCTGGTGCTCGGTCTGCAACGCTGTTTCCCAGGCCTCGGTGAAGAAGCGCTGGGCCTGCTCAAATTGCGTCAGCGCCACCAGCCGTTTGCCTTTGAAGAATGGCTCGACGGTTTACTTGATGAACTGACCAAGCGCCTCGATCCGGCCACGCCGCTTTTGCTGGTGCTGGACGACTACCACCTGGCCCAAGGCCCGGTGCTGGACCGTTGTCTGCAATTTTTCCTCAATCATTTGCCCGCCGGTTTGCTCCTGCTGGTTACCAGCCGCCAACGGCCAAACTGGCACCTGGCGCGGCTGCGTTTGTCGCGGCAACTGTTGGAGCTGCAAGAGCAAGACTTACGCCTGACCGATGGCGAGTCCAGCCAACTGCTGCAAAGCCAGGGCGTGAATCTGCACGGCGAGGCCCTCGATACGCTGCTGCAACGCAGCGAAGGCTGGGTCGCCGGCTTACGCCTGTGGATGCTCGCTGCCAGCGAAGGCGGCGATGCGCCGAATTGGGGGCATTCGCTGGACGGCGCCGATGGTCTGATTCGCGACTATCTGTTGGAAGAAGTGATCGAAAGCCAAAGCGCCGAGGTGCAGGAGTTTCTCTACGAAACGGCCTTTCTTGAGCGCTTCTGCGTGGAACTGTGCGATGCCGTGCGCGAAGGCCATGACAGCAGCACGATTCTTCAGCACTTGCAGGCGCACCAAGTGTTTCTGGTGCCGCTGGATGAGCACGGGCGTTGGTTCCGTTATCACCACCTGTTTTCTGATTTATTGCGTGCGCGCCTGCCGGTGTCGCTCAGCCAGCCCGCGGCCAAATTGCACCTGCGCGCCTGCCGCTGGTTTAGCGGCCAGGGTTTGCTCGACGAAGCCATTGAACAGGCCCTGCGTGCCGGTCAGCCCGATGTGGCCGCCAGCCTGGTGCAAAACCTGTCGGAAGAACAACTGCTCGGCGAGCAAAACGTGGCCATGTTGTTGCGCTGGAAAATGGACTTACCGGAAAGCCTGCTGGGCAGCTCGCCACGCCTGATTGTGTTGTACGCCTGGGCGCTGGCCTTGGCCTGTCAGCTCGACGCCGCCGAAGACCTGGCCAGCCAGCTTGCGCGCTTTTTACCGGCGCCGAATGCGCGCGCGCAGCGCTCCATGATTGGCCAGTGGTTGGCCTTGAGCGGCGTGATCGCCCGGGGGCGCGGTGACAGTGCCCTGGCAGAGTCCTATTGCAGCGAGGCGCTGTCGGCTTTGCCGCAGGAACGTTGCGGGCAGCGCCTGATGTGCCTGTCGACCCTGGCCAACCTGGCGATTGTGCGCAACGACCTCTGGCGTGCCCGTGGGCTGAATCGTGATGCCCTGGAGTTGGCGCAGCGTTACGGCAATCCCCTGTTTGAAGCCCTCGCTTATTACGACCGCGCCCGTGTGCTGCAAGCCCGTGGCGAAGTGCTGCGTGCTCAAGAAGAAGTGCGCCATGGCCTGGACTGCTTGCGCGGTCTTTCCGCCCAGCGCCTATACGCCGTGCGTGCCCGCCTGACCTTGTACGACGGTTATCTGCTCACCCTGCGTATGCAACCCGAAGCCGCCCGTACCCGTTTGCTCGCGGGTATCAGTGAAGCCCGCGCCTGCCGCGACACCAGCGTACTGATCGGCCATTGCGTGCTGGCCACCATCGAAGGCCGCAGCGGTCGGTTTAACGAAGCCTTTGCCCAGCTCGCCGAAGCCGAACGGCTGATGCATATCTGGGATGTACCGCCAGTGTATTACCTGGCGATGATCACCCTGGCCAAGTGCGAGCTGTGGCTGACCCAGGGTCAGGTCGACCTGGCCAATGCCTGGTTGCTGCGCCTGGCGGAGACCTACGGTGGCGATAATGCGGCTGCAGCGC
>NZ_JBBNAH010000409.1:0-5948 GCF_037994325.1 Pseudomonas sp. | reverse complement strand
GGCCAGTTATCACCAAGTGGAAGTGCCCGTACGTAGCGGTCGCTGGCTTAACCAAGCCATTGCGTCGGCGCTTGAGGAAAAACTCATCGGCGAACTCGACACTCTGCATATCGCTCGCAGTGCGCTGCAGCAGCGACGTTATTGCAGTCTCTTCGTCGTAGCTCGTGCAAGGCTCGCGGCTCTGCTCAGTGATTTAGCGCAGTCGGGTATGGAGCCACAACAGGTTTACCTAGATGCGGACTGCCTGCCGGGCGAAGAACCTGCCGCTATCTGGTGCAATGGCCGCTGGCTGGTCGGCAATTTAGTTGGCGTTCGCATAGCCATTAGCGAAGACGAACGCCGTGAGCTGCCAACGCTATTACCGGCAGATATTCGCTGGTCTAACGCTGAGCAGTGCCCTGAAGACGTTTCCTCGGACCATATCTGGCCGGAGAATAATCAAGACGCGACACTGCATAGCCTGCAGCGCAACGGCTCAATTGACCTGCGCCAGGGCGAATTTCGTTACAACCCGCCCCGACGCCTGAGCTGGCATTTGCCCACAGCCACTATGGTTTTTTTCTTTAGTGCGTTAATGCTGCACACCATCGGTCATCGCCTCATCCTTGAGCAACGAACGGCGGCTTTGCACGAGCAAAACGTCCGAGAATTTCAACAGCGTTTCACAGACGAGCAACGCATCGTCAACCTGCGCCAACAAGTGGCCTTGCGCAAACAGCAGCCTAGTGGCCAGCAGCAAGGCATGGCGCGGCGCCTTGAGCAGCTCGCGCAGCGATGGATTGCCAGCGGCGGCAGCGCTGCGGCAATTCGCCATGTGCAATACCGCGCTGGCGAGGGCTGGACTCTTGAGGTAAGTGCTCCCGCGTTTGCAGACCTCGAACAGATCCGCCAAGGCTTAACTCAGCAAAGCCTCGCCGTGCAAAGCAACTCTACCGTACGCGACGCCAACGGCGTCACCAGCCAATTTCGAGTAGGGGAATAAGCATGCGACTGACCTTCAAACAACTGTTAGCAACGTTTAAAGGCCGCTGGCAGCAAAGCGCTGAACATGAACGCAAACTGATGCTGGTCCTACTGGCGACCTTGGTAATAGTCATCCTTTGGGTAAGCGTTTGGGCCCCCCAGCGACAAGCGTTGGTTCAAGCGGAGCAGGCCCATAACGAGGAGTTGGAACTACAAACTGTAATCGGCCAATTGCCCAGCGCAGTTAAGTCCGATGCCCCATCACCGCTAAATGCAGAAACTCTTTCTGGTCTTCTGACCCGCTCAAGTAGTGAGGCGCAGTTGAACTTGGAGCGCATGGATATGGATACCGCCGGCCAAATCAACCTGAGTTTGAATGGCTCGCTCACTAATCTAATACCTTGGCTGGACCAACTAAGTCAGCAGGGCGTATTAGTTCACAGTCTGTCAATAACAGTAAACCCAGACCAGCAACTATCGGTACAACTAACACTTCAGGTCGGGGCGACATAAATCACATAAAAAATTTATGAATTACCTTCTGAACATTGCGCCTAAAATCTTAGACACCCAATCATAAAGCCAACGCCAAGTTTAATAACTGCCGAAGGCTCGATATACACCAGCACAATTTCCGAAGAGCTAAATGCCCCTTGCCTCTCCACTTACAAGAATCTCCTTACAAGCACTCCAGCCACGTTCACTTATTTTCACACCAACATTCACCTAGCATTCGGCGCGGCTCACTAAACAAGCCAGCACAAAATTCTATTACTATTAAATTGGGAACTCTCATGTTCAAACTTAAACCCATTTTTGCAGGCATTCTAATTGGTGCATCGTTAGCAGCCCACGCTGCTGAACCTTATAAAATGGCCTACCTCACCTCATGGGGCCTAAGCAATCCGGAAGTTCTCGAACAATCCAAAATAAACACGTACATGCTCTCTTTCGGGCAATGGGACGCACAAGGTGTTATTTCAACATCTGACGGCATTGCTAGCATTCCGGAATACAATGCTTACTACATGTCGCCTGGCTATGTTGCCTGGACCAACCTGAAGTTTAATAATCCACAACGAAAAATGATGATTTCATTTGGCGGACAAGCCTATGAAAGCATTTGGTCCTATATTTCCACCCCCACCCAGCGCCAAGCCGTGGCTAAGAATCTCGCTGCATTGCTGACTCAAAACTTTCCCGTTTACGCTAAAAATCTCTCCCCCTCGCAGCGAGTGGGTGACTGCCTGAGCATGAACTGGGACGGCAGTTGCAACTATGCCACCTATCAATCCGCAGGCACGGTACAGCTCGACGGCATCGACTTCGACTTCGAAAAAGCTGCCCGGCTAACCGACGAAGAAGGTGCCAATCTGCTCGACCTCGCTACTCGCGTGAAGGCCCTGATCCCCTCTAACAAGTTGATGTCTCTGACCACCTACCACGTAGGTGCAGACCCGGTGAACTGCGCTGACAACACCGTTATCGACAACTGCTCGTTTGTCGAAAGTAGCCGATCCGCCCACAACGGCGAGGTCATCAAACTGCTGGAAGACTCGAAAAACGTATTCAACTTCTTTAACGCCATGACCTACGACGCTGGCACGTCATACAAATACCAAGTGGCCATGCAAAACTACGCGAAACACGTAGGCAGCAAAGCTAAGATTCTTGTCGGCACGTCCAACAACGCTCAGTGGTCATCCAGCGGTCCGTTCACCGAAACCCAAGCAAATAATGTTCAACGCGCTAAATGGGCATCAGAAAACGGCTATGGCGGTTTCTTCATCTGGGCACTGGGTGCAAACTCCAACCAAATGTCGATGGCTGACCAGGTCAGCACCACCAACGCCATGATTGACGCGATGAGTTCCGGTCAAAGCGAAGAAGGGACCGACCCCAATACACCCTCCACCCCGACCACCCCCACTACCCCGACAGATACCGCAGCTACCCGCCAGGATGTAATTTACCTGCGCACCAGCGACGCGCTTCGCACCATTGACCTGCCAACACTTTTCAAAAGTTATAAAAAGATCAGTGTCAGCACTCAGGACCGTACTTCATGGATAGACAGCATCAAGTTACCAGACACCGGAATTCCAGAAGGTAGCGTGGTTGAATTCCAGCGCACCGCCCTCTGGCCCACAAATATAGTCACTTCAGAGTTTGGTACTGATACACCAATGGCGGGCGAAATACGTACATACAGCTACCTGAATGGTAAATGGAGTACCGACGCGATCACCATCAACAACCAAGCTCAGCTGAATCTGATTGGCAATAAACTCGACGCCCTTAGCATTTATACCAATAACCTGACAACCACTACAGTGCGAGTGGCGGATCAGTCTTGGGTAGCGAACATCTACCTGCCTACAACGGCAAAAGAAGGCGCGACTGTGAAGTTGGTGCGCGATTCTCTCTGGGCTACCAACTTGTTTGTAAAAGGCAACCCTATCTCCATACCTCGTAACTCGACCATCAGCTTTCAGTACATTCAAGGCAATTGGAAGGCTAACACCGTATCCATGACGTACGAAAATGTTCTCAACGCAATTAATACGTCGGCTCAAACGTTCAAAAACGACTTGATTAATGCACAAAAAATCAACGCAATCATTCAAATCAACCCGTAATAACGACCTCGGTATCTTGACCTGATACCGCTGGCCAAATCTTAAACCGGCAACAAAAAACCCCGTGGATTAATTATCCGCGGGGCTTTTTATTTCAACCACAGTATTCAGATCATCCTGATTACTCGGGCACTCTTGGTAACGCGCGCTTATGCGCGGTCTTCGCGAACGCCCGTTCGATAATCTCAGTCGCCTCAGCCGACACAGAATTGCCCAACAAATAGCCGTCGATATCCTCGTAGGTACAGCCATACGAGTCCTCATCCAGCTTGCCTGGCACCAGTTCTTCCAAATCTGCAGTGGGCGCCTTGTACACCAGACTTTGCGGAGCACCCAAGGCGCTAGCCAACAGTCGCACCTGACCTTTGCACAAGCCGCTAAGTGGCGCCAAGTCGCAAGCACCGTCACCGAACTTGGTGAAGAAGCCCATCAGCGCTTCAGCGGCATGGTCAGTACCCACTACCAGGCCATTGGTGAAGTTGGCGATGGCGTATTGCGCCACCATGCGCGAGCGCGCCTTGACATTGCCCTTGGTAAAGTCGACCAAGCCTTCGCCAGGTTGCAGGCCATCGATTGCCACTGCGGCCATCAAGCCGTCGACCGCATCGGCGATATTCACCGTGGTGGTTTTGTCGGCCTGGATAAACGCCAGCGAGGCTTGCGCATCATGCTCATCGGCCTGTGATTTGTAGGGCAGCCGCACGGCAATAAATTGCGCATCCTGGCCCTCGCTGCGCAGTTGCTCGACAGCCAGCTGACACAAGCGCCCAGCGGTCAGCGAGTCGACGCCGCCACTGATACCAAGCACCAGCGACTTGCAGCCTGAACTGCGCAATACACCCTTGATAAAGTCGATACGGCGAGCGATTTCAGCCTGCTCACCGCCTTTGGCCAGTGCCCGGTTGACCCCCAGTTCGCGTGCGATCGCATCTTGCTTCGGCGTGCTCATTTCAAACTCCTACTGGCTGATTAGTGCTGTGTACGCCAAACACATTGGAGGCGTACTGCAGAAAGGAAGCGTCTTCGCAGACGTTCTTGATCGGGTCATCAGAGAACTTCACCACAGGTTCGCCATGTACCCGCACCAACTTCATAACGATGCTTAATGGCTCGACACCGTCCACATCACAGGCAAGGCTCGTGCCCATGCCAAAACCGAACTTCGCCCGGCCGCGCACGTGACGCAGAATTGGTAGGCATTTTTCGAAATTCAGCCCGTCGGAGAACATCAAGTCTTTGGTCATCGGGTCAATACCCAGCTGCGCGTAGCGGGCCAGCACTTTATCGGCCCAGACAATGGGGTCTCCGGAATCCTGACGCAGACCGTCGTAGAGCTTGGCGAAATACAGGTCAAAATCCTTGAGGAAAAAGTCTGTGCTGATGCAATCGGTCAAGGCGATGCCTAAGCGGCCGCGGTATTCATGCACCCAGTTTTCCAACGCCACGTTCTGGCTCTCACGCAAACGGCTGAGTTGCTGGTGCACCATCAACCACTGGTGCGCCATGGTGCCAATCAACGGCAGGTCGAACTCATAGGCCAAATGCGCATTGCTGGTGCCGACAAACACGCCGGGGAAGTCGCGGCGCATGATGTCGACCACTTCGCGCTGGGCCTTGAACGACAGGCGCCGACGCGTGGAAAAGTCCGAAACCCGGAAGTCCGCGAGCTCTTCCTTGCTGACGTTTTTCTCCAGCCAATCAAACTTCTGATAAAGCTTGCGGGTAACGTCCTCAAGCTCAACCTCAGCATATTTCTCGCGGTTGCGCAGCTCGCTGACCAGCGCCAACACCGGCTGCTCAAACATAATGCAGTGCAACATCGGGCCGCGTACGCGGATGTTCAGTTGGCCATCCACTTCGTTGACCAGGATGTAGCGCAGGTTAAAGCGGAACAGGCCGAGAAACTGTTCGAAGTCCGGTGTGAGGTATTCGCGAAAACGCCGGTTAAACAGAAAACGCAGCTCGTCGTCGCGCATCCGCAGGCTAGCCAGCTTCTCCAATTCCTCGCGAATTTCCGGAATAAGGTGCCCGAGGTTTTCCTTCGAGCGAACAATAAACTGATACTCCACATCGACGTTCGGGTGCTGGTGCAACACCGCCTGCATCATGGTGAAGGTGTAATAGTCGGTATCCAGAAGACTCTGAATCACCCCGCCCTCGCGGCTGAATGCACTTTCCATGGTGATGTCCTTATTGGCCTTCCAGTGAAACTAACTGTTCGCGGCTGCTCGCTATTTGGATACGCGCTTGGCGCATATCGGCGACAGCCTGGGTGGCGCCATCTTCGCTAATTGCGCGGCAGGCGGGAAGATAAACGATCACATCAAACCCGGCTGCCTCCAGCTG
>NZ_JBBNAH010000408.1:0-14486 GCF_037994325.1 Pseudomonas sp. | reverse complement strand
AAAAACTGCGTGAAATTGATGGTGAAGCCGGCGAACGCGTCATCGACAGCCTCAGCGACATCGCCCCCGACTTCGCCCGCTACCTGATCGAATTTCCCTTTGGCGACATCTATTCACGCCCAGGGCTGGACCTAAAAAGCCGCGAAATCGCCGTAGTCGCCGCGCTTACCGCCATGGGCAACGCCGCCCCGCAATTGAAGGTGCATATTCAAGGCGCCTTAAACGTCGGCGTGAGCCGCGCCGAAGTGGTCGAAACCATTATGCAAATGGCCGTGTATGCGGGGTTTCCGGCGGCCTTGAATGGTCTCACGGCGGCTAAGGAAGTGTTTCGCCAGAACGACGTGTAGGGTGCATTGGTGCGCGCAGCACACCCTATGAGTTCGCGCGGCTTATCGGTTGTGCTGCGTGGTTGCGCTCTCAATATTTATAAACAACCCCAAGCCATTCATGGGTAGGCAGGCTAAACGCTGACAGCCGCCCCGTCACTACCGCACCGAACACAATTACGCCCAGCCGTTTTGCCGCGGTACAGCGCGGCATCGGCTTGCTGCATGGCGTCGTCAAATGCGTGCGTGGTGCTGAATGCAGCCGAAACGCCGATGGTTGCGGTGCAGCGGATGGGTTGCTCGGCGCTGTCGCCTGGCACTTCGCTGTGTTCGATTGCAGCCCGCATGCGTTCGGCCAGTTGCAGGGCGCCGGCGCTGTCGGTGTCGACGCAGACGACGGCAAATTCCTCGCCGCCCAGCCGGCAGGTAAGGTCGCCTTGGCGGGCGGTGGCGCTAAGCACTTGGGCAACGCGGCCCAGTACCAGATCACCGACGTTGTGGCCGTAGGTGTCGTTAATGCGTTTGAAGTGATCGATGTCGACGATCAGCAGGTACGCAGGCCCCGCCGTGCGCGAGCGGAAATGGGCATCCAGGCGCTCCATCAGCCCACGTCGGTTCAGCAGGCGGGTAAGCGGATCATGGGCCGCCATGGCGCGTAGCTCATCGGTGAGACGGCGCAGTACCAGCCACACGGCGCAAGGCGGTAGCACGGTGGCCAGGAAGGACATGTAGATATAGAAGGTTTTCTGAAAGGTCGTGCTCAGGTCCAGTGCCGCCATTCCGCCAGAAAGAATGATCACAAACTTGCCGGCATTCAGAGCGCAGATGCCGCCGACCAACACCGCAAACATCGCCATTTCTACCTGAACATCCTTGGCCACTGTGCGCCCGGCATAGAGCAATGCGGCCGCCATACCAAGAAAAAGCACGGCGCACGCGCCTGCCAGCAAGGCATGACGTGCCGCATCGCCAAGGCTCAGTTGCACCAGCACTTGCAGCACCGTGTAACCAGCCGCCAGGGTTAGCAACGGGCGCCACACGGCGGTTGGCCGATCAAAAAAACGCATGGCCCCCAGCACGTAGGCGACCGGGGCGCAGAGCGTCAACGTATGGTTGACCACACTCATCACCCCCCAACCCGCAGGGCCGCCGAGTAACTGCAAGATATAGGCGAGCCCCAACAGAAGGTTGCCGACGGCAAACACTTCCATGCCCATTTTTTTGCCGTTCAGCCGTGTGCTGATCAGCAAAAACATCAGGCTGAAACACAGCAGGTGCACGCAGAGCATGCCGATAATGACGGTGGTGACCATGGGTTCGCGCAGGTGAGGTGACGGCAATCGCCGCCAAGCCGTGAGGCTACGTATGTGGCATGGCAATTTGCAACCGCGAAAGCCTAGTCGTTTATAACCCAGGAAGGCAATCGGTGAGCCGGGCGCGGGGTGGCCAATTGCTTGCGCAGGCGGGCATTGGCGGCCTGACCGGCGCACCTAGCAGCGCGCCGGTCAGGCCCCTCTGCCTTTGGAGAGGGCTGGTGCAGCAGCAAATAGCGCATTGCCCGCCGCCCTCTCCCCCAGCCCCTCTCCCGCAAGCGGGCGAGGGGAGCTTTACCGTGTCTATGCGCTACCTAACAATCGCCAGCTCAAAGCCGCCCTCATCGGTATGCGCGTGGCTTTGCATGCCGGCTTCGTCCAAGGCCAAGTCTTGCAGCGGCCGTTTGAAGGGTTTGTTGTCCAGGGTTTGCAGGTGTTTGTCTTCGTCGGTGGTGAGCAGCAGTACATAGCGCTCCCCTTCCGCGGCCTTTACCGGCACGGTGCCTTCGATAAAGGCGTAGCGGTACCAGGTTTCGCCGTGCAGTTGGTACACGGCATCGCTCACCAGGCGAGTTGGGCGTTTGGCTTCGTCGAGGAACAGCAGCGAGGGGTAGACGACTTTTTTGTTGGCGAAACTGCGTACACGCAGGCCGTACGTGCGCCCAGCGGCCGGCAGTTTCATGGCGGCGTAGTAGCTCTTGCCCATGGGGAAGTTGAAGCTGGGGGAATAGCGGTTGAGTTCTTCGTAGCGCGGCTCGTCGCTGGACAGTTCGGTGAAGTCGCTGTCGGCCAGTTGCCCGCAGCATTGTTGCACCAGGTTTTGGTACAGCCCTTCGTTATCGCCCTCGCCCTTACTGCCGGCCAGCAACGCTTGCATAGCGGCGCTGGGTTGGCCGTCGAGGGCGGGCAGTACGGCGCCTTTGTTGCCGAACTCGATTTGCCGGCCTTCGCTGTAGCGCACGTTGGAGGGCGCGCTGACGGGCTCTGCCCTGCCCTGCCCCGGGACCGCTGAGTTGCGCATACGGCCTTGTTCGTCGACCCAGGTGTAGTAAGGGCTGCCGTTTTCCGGGCGGGCGAAGTTGCGCCCTTCCAGTACGTCACTGTCGATGTAGTCGCTGCTGTGTTGGCCGTTGGCCAATAGATTGTCGGCCTTGGCGCCGGCGATCTGCGCACCGGCGTAAAAGCTGTTTTGCAGGTTGCCGCTGGCGTCCACCCAGGTGAAGTAGCGGCGTTTGCTTTCGCCGTTGTTTTTCTCGCTGGGCCAGGTTGGGTTGGCTTTTTCTTGCATTCGTTGCTGGTCGCTTTGGCTGATGCGTTTGGCGGCCTGGCGTTGTTGTTCGCTGTAGTGGTTGTCGACAAAGGTGTTGTGCACCCGCCCCTGGTCGTCGACCCAGGTCAGGTATTTGCCGGGCGCCGCCTGGGCGTCCGCGCTAGCCAGTAACAGCACCAGCACCAGTGATCGCTGCATAGCCAAGCCTCAAAAAGTCGAGGTGTAGGTCAGGGCCATGATGTAGGCCTTAACCGTGGTTTTGATGTCGAGGTCGGCGTACGGGTTGTACACCAGGTTGTCGATGCCGGTGCAGTTGACGTTGCAGCTGGTGCCGGCCGGAATGCTTTGTTTGGAGACGAAGTAGTTAAAGCCAAAGTCGATGGTGGTGTCGCGGTCCCAGCGGTAGCCAAAACCCAGGCCGTAAAGGTTGGCGTCGCCAATCGGCACCAGCACGTCAGCTTTGTCTTTGGGAATGGCCGAGGGGCGGTATTCGTAGCCGGCACGCAGAGCCAGGCGGTCGCTGACGTCGTATTGGGCACCGACGGCAAAGCTCCAGGTGTCTTGGTAACCACGGTCGAGAATGATCGAGTGGTTGGTGGCATTGCCGCCGCCGAAAATCTTGGCGATGCGCAGCAAGTCCAGCTCGCGGTCGAACTCGATTTCAAATTTGTTCCAGTCGCTGTAGTCGCTCCATTTGGCGTCGAAGTTGAACTGCCATTTATCAAAGGGGCGCAGCTTGATGCCGGTGCTGAAGTTGTCCGGCAGCACCATATTCAGCGAGGCGTTGCCGCGCTCTTCATCCGCATTGCCGTAGGGAAACAACGGGCTCAACACTTGGCCAAACACCGAACTTTGCAAGCCGGACCAAAAGCCTTGCCACTGATCGCTGTAGTCAATGCGGTATTTGCCTTGCAGGTGCATACGCGCCTCGCTTTGGTAAGTGGCGCCCCAGGCAAACCAGTCAGTGGGCTCCCAAAGCACACCGAGGTTGTAGGTCGGCGACAGGCTTTGTTGCAGGTCCAGATCCATATTGGCCAGGCTGTCGTAGGGGCCAATCTTGCCGCCGCAAACGTTGATCAAGGGGTTGAGAATGTCGCTAATCCCCGGCTGACAAACAGCCTGGTTAAGCATACGCACCACGCCAGTGAGCATGCCGGGGTTACGAAAATCCTGGTTCAGGGCCATGGCCTGGTGCGAGAAGCCGACCGACAAACCCAAGGCCAGGGTGTCGTTGGCCTGGTAACCCACCGACGGCGAGAAATAGGTGATGCGTTGCAGCGCTACTTTGCGGCCTTGGTAGCGCCCGGCGTCATCGTCGGAGTCACGCGAGTAGCCCAGCGCCATCGGCGCATAAATATTGGTGGCAAAGGTAAATTTCGAACCCGGCGGGTTGATCGACACCCCGGCCAGCGGTGCAACCAAGGCTGGTAACTCGGTCATGCCGCCCAGGCCCGGTAAGTACATGACGGGTGTGAGGGTGCGGCTGCCGCTGTTTTTTACCGGGTCGTCATCAAAACCCAGGGCGTTATCGCCGTAGTTTGGTCCGGCTTTGAATTTGGCGCGGATATCCATCACCCCGCTGATCAGCTTGATGGTGCTTTGCCGGCCTTTGAGTTTGGTCAGCGCCGCCGGGTTGTAGTGCACGGCGTCGATGCCGGTGGAGTCGGCGGTAACCGCGTTGCCCATGGCCATGGCTTTGGGGTTGCCAATGGTCAGGTCGTTGGCCAGTTGCGCCTGTGCGTTGCCAGCCATAAGCCCGGCAGCCAGCCAGCAGAACCCTGAAAGCGCCCACACCTGCGGCGACATACGTATCGTCATGACGGTTCGCTCGTGTGGGTTATTGGGCCTTGAGGCCTTGAATATCCAATGGCATCGACACCCCCAGCAGTACATCCGGGGAGTCTTCCGTCATGCCGAACCCGGCATTGATGTTGACGATGTAATTCGGTGAGGTGCGCAAGCCCAGGGAAAAGTTCATCAGCGCACTGGTTTGCTCATTGCCCTCCAGCGTGGCGTCGGAGAACGTGTAGGTGGGCTTGAAGGTTTGCGCCATCTGGTAAGAGGTGGACAGCGATACGTCATACGACAGCGCGTAGGCAAAGCCCATGCTCAGCGACATGCTCGAACCGGGGTCGACTTTTTCCAGATGGCGGCCGCCACGTTCCTGGTCGACGTTGGCCGGCACATTGTAGGTGTAACCCACCGAACCGAACAGCACGACCGGGTCGATTACGTAGGAAACGTTGACCCCGCCGCCGATGCTGTAAAAACCGTTGCCGGTGGACAAATCGTGCTCGGGATTGATCTCGTAGGGGCTGGTGCCGGTGGGCAAACCCAGGGTGCCGTACAAGGTGGTGACTGGCTTGCCACGGTGCGAGGCCCACGGCTGCCAACGCAGGCTGGCCGACAAGTCGCCGAGGCTATAAACATTGAGGTCGCGCTCGGTGTCGTACTTGGCCACCAAGGGAATGCGCATGCTAAAGGTCAGGTTGTCCCACACGCCGTAGTCAAAGGTGAACGAGTTGGTGAAGGTGTGTTGCGCCTCACTTTCGCCGATCACGCTGTAGACGTTGTTGCCGGTGCGGTAGGTGGTGATCTGGGTGTCGCGCAGCAGCGAATAGTCGAAGCCGTAGGTCAGCGTACGCTCGCCTTGCTTAAGCAAGGTGTAGCTCTTTTCGGCGGCCTGAAATACTTCGGCCAAGGCTTTGGAGCTGTCGGCATCGTCGTCTTTTTTGCTCAAGGCTTCGCGGGCGTCATCCACCGAAGGCTCATCGCTCCAGGCAGGCGCGCTCAGCGTTAGCGTCAGCATGGCCATAGCGGCCAACCCCTTAATCCCCATGACGCCAGTCCCCAATTGTTTTCTTGTTATGCGGGCAGATGTTTTCTACACAAACTATTTGCGGCGGATGTAGCGAATGTCGCCGCCAGAGCCGAGTTCGTCGGCCTGATTGGTGGTGAATTTGCTGATCTGTGGAAACTCGCGAAACGCCAACAGGCTGACAGTGCGGTCGTCCACCAAACGCAGGTCTTTCTCGGTCAGGGCCATGGCGTTTTTCGGTTCCTGGCCGCTGGGGTAAATCACGAACAACACGTTCTGGTCCCAGATTTCTTCAAAGCGCGCGCGGGTAAAACTGATATTGCCCAGCGCCGGGTCGGCGACAAATACGTGCTCGTTGTACACATCGCGCACCACCACAAAGTGCTTAAAGCCGGCGTACTCAATGGGCACCAGTGCCGGGTGCTCGAGTTCATCGAGGTCAGAAAACGCCGCGCGAAAACCGCCGCTTTTGTAGCCCAGGGCGGCGACGAAACGCTTCATGTCCAGCAGGGAAAAACCGCGCCGTTCCACAATCTTGTCGGCCTCGCCGTAGCGCAGCAGGCCTTCCATCACTTGCCGTTCTTGCAGGTCACGGCCGAGGAAGTAGTCGAGCATGGTGGTCAGTGCCGCTGAACCACAGCTGTAGTCGTAGGCCTGGCGGATCACATTGCGAAACTGCAATTGGCTCATCGGCTCCAGCGTCACCGACTCGCGCATAGGCATGCCGGGGGTCAGCTGTTGGGTCAGGTTGACCATGCCTTGGGTGGGGGGTTTGGTGTCCACCGCTTCGGTGAAACCGAACACGCCGAGCAGGCTGCCGATAAGAATTTCGATCATGGTCGGTCCTTTTCCAAAGACTCTTATTCGAAGGTGTCGAGCTGAGAAAAAGCCTTACCGGCACGTACCGATAAGGCTTTTGGGTTAGCAAGGGGTGTTGCTAACTCAGTGTCCCCATACCTTGACGGTGGTGCCCGCCATGTTGATATCGGAGATTGCCAGCGAGCCAATGCTGGCAGCGCCAGTGGTGGCGCCGTTGGCGTAGGTGCCGCCGACGTAGATGCCGCCAACCGACACAGTACCGGTCATGTTGGGCAGGCTGATGGCCAGTTGCTGAGTATCGGTACCACCGATGGAGGTGGTGACCACGTCGATTTTCAGCGGGTTGGCATCGGAAATGGTGAAGCCGGTGAAGCCAACGTTGGTGATGTTCAAGCTACCGCCGCCGGTGTCGTTGTCGGAGTACTTAACGTTACCGACGCTGCCGCCGAAGTTACCGGAGATGCTGATCCCATCCTGGCCGGTTACGCTCGACAGCGCGGAATCGTCCATTGCGCGCAGGTCAGCTTGAGCCATGAAGGGTGCAGCCAGTACAGCTGCAGCAAGAGCGAGTTGTTTGAAGCTTTTCATTGTTTTTATCTCCAAGATCACAGGTGGGTATCCCCGGGTGTTGCCAGCCACTCCTGTTACTGGCAACTGGATCGACTCACGCCGATCCCCATGTCTACCGCGCCCGTCCTGGTGACGGCAGACCTGGATTCGTGAAGCTTGATGCTTCCCGCCCTGTGACAAAAGGTACTGAGCTACAGCGTGGCTGCCAGCCCATCCAAGGGATGGAGCAATAGCCTGCGCCAGAGCGCGGTAGCACATCGCCACCCTCAGGCCTCACTCAGCAACCCCATGCTCTTACCTTTAAGCACCGCTTGGGTACGGCTGCGCACCCCCAACTTATTGAACAGGTTATGCAGGTGCCACTTGATGGTGGCCTCGGACAAATGCACCGCCTGGGCAATATCGCGGTTGGAAAGCCCGGCCGCGACAAAGCGCAAAATCTCCCGCTCGCGGTGGCTAACATCTTGATTTTCATTGAAACTTTCAGGGTCTACGGCCAAGCGGCGGCATTGTTCGCGCAAGGTTTCGGCCAAGCCGTGCCAAGGCGCTGCACGTTTTGGCTCGGCGGCGCGCCAGGCGTCCCAGAGCGGCAGCAGCCATAACGCGTCGTCTTGGAAGATGCGCCGGTAGCCACTATTCCAGGCGTCTTCGAGGGTTGGCTGCAATAAAGCGAAGGCTTTTTCGCTGTTACCTTTGCGCCAGTACGCCACAGAAAGTAACAGCGATAAGCGCAGCCGGCGGTCGCGTTGATGCTCGGCGGTTTGTTTGGCCAAGCAGGCTTCAAGGCTGGCTTGCGCTTTGTCGGCGCGGCGCTCACACAGGGCCAGGCGGCCTTCGGAAAGCGCCAGCGCAGTTTCCGCATCCAGGTAACGCCCGGCCGGCAGAACGGCCAAGTGCTGCTGCATTTGCAAGAGCACCCTCTCCGCTTCGTTGGGCCGTTGCATCCACAGCAAAAACTGCACTTTGCAACTCATGCCCAAGGCAAATACGCGCTCGTAACCGGCGCCATGCAATTCACCCAGCCATTCATCCAGCTGGGCCAAGCCTTGTTCGGTTTCGCCGGCAAAAAAGCGCGCGCGGGCCATGACCAATTTGCCGCGGCTGATCAGCTCGGTAGGCGTCGCCACATCGCGCCACGTAGTGGCCAGCGGCAGCTCGGCAAGAATCGCCGCATGGCGGTCTTGTTCGTAGAGCAGGTCGGCATAGGCCAAGGCCAACGGCCCACCCACGCGGCTGCGCCGACCAAACACGCGCTCCACCCGGCTGCGTGCGGCTTCGGCCAAGGCCCGGCCGCGCTCCAGCTCGCCGCTTTCCTTGCAGATCAATGATTCGATCAGGCTGGTCATGGCGTGCAGGTATTCGCTTTCGGTCTGGCGCAGGTTGTCACGGGCCACGGCGATGGATTTGGCCGCCTCACCAAACTCACCGAGCAAAGCGTAGGCAGCCGCTTGCACACAAGAAAGGCTGACACGAAACACCGGCTGGTTATCCGGCGCCATGCCCAGCCAATGTTTGGCCACTTTCAGGCAGGCTTCGAGTTTGTCTTGGTAAAGCAGCACCAGCGCCTTCAACACCTGGGCCGCCGCCAGCAATTCCACCAAAGCAAAGTGCAGCGTAACGCCACGACCTTGTAGCAGGCGGTTGCTGACTTCCTCGATCAGCGCTTCGGCATCGGCAAACTTCTGTTCAAAGGCCAACTGCCAGGCATAAAAAATCTGGAATACCGGGTGCTCACGAATCACATCAGTGGGCACGCTTTTAAGGATGGCGAGAATGCCGTACACGCGGTTGCTGGCGATCAGCTTGGCGCCTTGGCGCTCCAGCAGTTCGGCGGCAAAGGCGTAGTCGCGGGCACGTAGGGCGTACTTGATGGAGCGGTCCGGCAGATCGTGGCTTTCGCACCAGCGCGCGGCGGAATGCAGCAAGGTGGTGGCATCGCCATGTTTGGCCAGGCGGCCTTGGAGGAATTCGGCGAACAGATGGTGGTAGCGAAACCACTCGCCGTGCTCGTCCAGCGGGATGATAAACAGCTGCTCGGTTTGCAGACGGATAAGCATGTCCAAGCCATCGCGGCGTCCGGTCAGGGCGTTGCACAGCTCGGCGTTGAATTCGTCGAGCACCGAGGTTTGGTCGAGGAACAGTTGCAGGCTATCGGGCAGGCTGGCGACCACATCTTCGGCCAGGTAGTCGGCGATATTGCGCTCGGTGCCGGACAGCCCGGCAAGAAACGCCGCGCGGTCGGGATGACGAGCCAAGGCCAGCGCCGCCAAGTGCAGCGCGGTAATCCAACCTTCGGTACGGTTTTGCAGCAGGGTCAGCTCGTCGCGACTGAGCACCAGCTGTTTAACCTCGCGGAAATACGCAGCGGTTTCATCAAAACTCAGGCGCAGGTCTTCGGCTTTCAGCCACAACGTCCAGGGCTTGAGCGACGGCTCTTCGACCAGCAGTTGCGACTGGTAGCGGGTGCTGGCCAGCAGGTGCACGGTGGTCGGCAGGTGCTCAATCAGGTAACGCACCGCTGGGCCCATGGCCGCGTGGCGGATGCGGTGGAAGTCGTCGAGCATGATGTACACGTCGCCTTCCAAACGCTTGAGGTCAGCCAGAAAGGCATCGATTAGCGCCTCCTGCGGCCAACTCACATCGCCTTGCAGCAACGAGGCGGTGTTATTGCCAAAGCCCGGCGCCACGGCATTAATTGCCGCCACCAGGTATTGCAGCAAGCGCTGCGGCTCGCTATCGGCTTCGTCGCAAGACAACCAGGCCACCCGCGCGTTGGTACTCAGCAAGCGCTGGCGATATTGGGCCAGCACCGTACTTTTACCAAAGCCGGCCGGCGCGCTAAGAATGACCAAACGCTGCGAGCGCGAGGCGTACAGCCGGTCGATCAGCGCTTCGCGAAGCAGCTGTGGCCGGCCGGAAGCAGACGCAGGAAACAGCTTGGTGCGCAGCAACGGCAAGGTCGGCAGATGGGCCAACGAACTGTTGATTGGCGTAGTCATTGCAGCAACCCCAGTTCGCGGGCGCGGCGAATCGCTTGGGTTCGGTTGCGCACTTTGAGCTTCTCGTAAATGTTGTGCAGGTGCCATTTCACCGTGCCCAGGGCCAGGGCCAGCTGTTGGCCAATCTCTTCGTTGGACATACCTTTGGCCGCTAGCAGCACCACGTCGCGCTCGCGGTCGGTGAGGCCTTCTTCCAGCACCTCCAGCGACTTGCGCGCATCCTGCCCCGGCCACACCGCCAGCACACTGCGGATAAAACCTTGCAGGGCCGGCTGACGCTCAGCCGCTTCAAGGTTTTGCAGCAACAGGCGAATGCCCTCGCCTTCTTCGATAAACAGGCTGCGTACACCTTCACGCTCGGCGCTGATCAGGCATTGCACCAGCAAGGTTTGCGCACGCTCTTGATAACCCAGGCGCTGGTAGCTGAGCGCTGAGAGCAAATCCAGACGCAGGCGTTGCAGGCCATGCCAGCCGTTTTGCAATTGGCCACGCAGTTGAGTGATTTCATGCAGCGCCTCGCTGAAATGCGCGCGCGCCTGCTGCAAGCGAATACGGGTGAGCCCCGGCACCCACAGCACCGGGTTAAAACTCATGGCTTTGTAGTGGGCCGCCAACTTGGGCCAGTCGACGCCCTGGAAACGAGCCTCGGCGCGCTTGATGCGGTCAGTGGCCGGTTCTTGCAGGATCAGCGCTATTTCATCGCCTGCGGCCTGGGCGTAGAAGCGCCAGGAATGATTGCGCGCCGCCAGGTTTTGCATCAGCACCAAGCTGGCCAGCGCCTCCTTGGGTTTTTCCTGAATCCGTTGGGTGCGCGCCAGGCTAAGCATGGCTTGGGCGTAGAGGTCGATGGGGTTGATCACATCGACCTTACCGAGTGCCCAGCCGAGGTTTTCTTCCAGGGTCAGGAAACGCCCTTGCTGGTAGGCGATCAGCGATTCGGTGATAGTCGGCAGCGCCAACGCGCGGGACTTCTCGCCAAACCAGGGGATCAGCCGCGTACGCAACTGATCGAAGAGCAACTGTGCCTGCTTGACCTGGCCTTGCTCCAGACACAGCAGAATTTCCACGTTGGCCAACTGCATATCCAGGTAGCGGCCTTCAAGAAAGTGTTTGCGCTGCTGGGCCAAGGCCAACAAGCGCCGGGCTTGTTCGGGCTGAGCGAGCATGACCAGGGCCAGGGCGCCGATGATCAGCATGGCCACTTCCAGAAATGCGGTGTGTTGACCGAGCTGCGCTTCAACCTTGCGGGCCAGGGTCACGCAGGTATCAAGGTCGTCTTTCTGCAACGCCAGCACGGCTTTGATCGCCAGAATCGCCAGCGCCTTGTCGCTTAGCGGGCCGTCAGCTTTGTTTTTGCCCCAGCGCGCCAGCAACTCATCCAGCATGCCATTGGCTTCGGGCAGCGACAGTTCCGCGGCGCGGCTCCAGACATCGGCCAGCACCAGCACCGGGAAGCGCTCGGCAATGTCGTCCGGCACGCGTTGGCGCCAGCGGTAGATCAGATTGAGCTGGCCGCGGTTGATCAGCTCGAGACCGCAGCCATCCACCAGGGCGGCAAGCATTTGCGGGTCGTCGGCCAGGCAGGCGTGTTCGATGGCCAGGTTTTGCATATGGTGGTTGGTAAACCACAGGCTGGCGTTGAAATGCAGTTGGCTGAGGCGCTCGGGGTCGCGTTCTTTCAGGCGCGAACGGAGGAAGTCGGCAAACAGGTTGTGAAAGCGGTACCACTGGCGCTCGCGATCCAGCGGCAGCAAAAACAGCTGCATGGCTTCGAGTTTTTCCAGCAATTGCTGGCCGTCGTGGCGGCCGGTCAAAGCATTGGCCAGATCGCCGCTTAACTGGGTAGCAACGCCTAAGGCCAGCAGCACGTCCTGCATCTCGGCCGACAATTGCTCGAAGACGCTGCGCAGCAGGTAATCGCCGACCGCCACTTGGTCACCGCCCATCTCGGCCATTTGCTCCGAGGCTTGCGGATGGTGGCGCAGCCACAGGCTGGCCAGGTGCACGCCAACAACCCAGCCTTCGGTGTGGCCATGCAGCGCATCGAGGGCCACTTCATCCAAATGCAGGCCGCCCCGGTCAAGGTACTCGCGGGTTTCCTCTTTGCTCATACGCAGTTCTGGCGCACCGATTTCCAGCAGCACCTCTTTGGCCCGCCAGGTGGCCAGGTTAAGCGCCGGCGTAGAGCGGCTGCCGATGGCCAGTACAAAGCCTGCGGGGGCCAGTTTGATTAAACGGTTCAGGCTGGCCAGCAGCTCGTTGTCGTGCACCAGGTGCAAATCATCGAGCACCAGCAACAGCGGTTGTTCACGTTGGGCGAGGTCGGCCAGCAGGCTTTCCATCAGCGCCGCAGCCGGCACGCGCATGGTGTTTTGCAAATAGCCGAGGGCATCGTCGCCAAGGCCGGGAATGGCCGCGCTCAGGGATTCAATCAGTTGTTGGAAAAACCGCGAAGGGTCGTCGTCCTCGCTGCTCAGGGAAAACCAGGCCACGGCATTGCCAGCGGCGGCGTAGCTCTGCGCCATGGCGGCCAGGGCGGTGGTTTTGCCGAAACCGGCGGGGGCCGAGAGCAATATCAGCCGTGCATGTGGGTTAGCTGCCAGAGCGGCTAGCACATGGGGGCGCGGCAAATAATCGGCGGGTACTTGCGGTGGTCGCAGCTTGGAACGCGACAGGCTACCGGCGGCTGGATCTCGCACTTCATCCATGACCTGGATCCCTTGAAAATTATTATTCTGATAAGAAATTTCGTACCCTTGGGATCTGTTCATACTAATCAGCTCGCTATCTCCGAGTAAACCCACTGACGCGCTCTAGGATGAATGCTGGCGGCGCTCTACAATCGGCGCCCGCGCCTGCTCGACCCTGCCCATGCCTACTTGTTTGCTGCACCCCTTGCCCTATCACTCAGACCCTTCTGAGTACTTTTCCCACATCCGCCATGCGCCGGGTGCGGTGCTGTTCGACGGCGGTCGGCCTTCTTCCCAGCGTGCACGTTATGACCTTATGAGCGCGTGGCCATTGGCAGCGCTGGCACCGGGCGCTGACGAATCGGCCAACGACTTTATCCAGCGCCTGCGCGCCGGCCTGGCCCAGCTTGGCGAAGCTTTATTACCGGCCGGTGTTGAGCTGCCCTTTGCTGGCGGGCTGATGGGTTACCTGAGCTACGATTTCGGCCGGCGTTTGGAGACGTTGCCGATTCAGGCCGTGAATGACCTGCACTTGCCAGATGCGCAATTGGGTTTGTATGCCTGGGCGCTGATCAGCGATCACCAGCAGGGCACCAGCCAACTGCTGTTTCACCCGGCCTTGGCAGATGACGAGCGTCAGCGTCTGGTGCAGCTGTTTAGCCAGGGCACGGCGCCGGCTGAGCAGCCATTTCGCCTGCTAGAGGACTTTGCCGGCGACCTTAGCGAAGCCCAGTACCAGGGGGCGTTTGCGCGGATTCAGGCGTATATCCAGGCCGGCGATTGCTACCAAGTGAACTACGCCCAGCGCTTTCGCGCGCCCTGCCAAGGCGACCCATGGTCGGCCTATAAAGCCCTGCGCCAGGCATGCCCTACGCCATTTTCCGGTTATGTGGCATTAGGCGCGGACGAAGCCGTGGTCAGCCTTTCCCCCGAACGCTTCGTGCGCCTGCACCAAGGCCAGGTGGAAACCCGGCCAATCAAAGGCACCCGGCCACGCGGGCAAACCCCCGCCGAAGACCAAGCGCTGGCCGACGAATTACTCGCCAGCAAAAAAGAACGCGCGGAAAACCTGATGATTGTCGACCTGCTGCGCAACGACCTCGGTCGCAGTTGCGCCACGGGTTCGGTGCGGGTACCGGAGTTGTTTGCCCTGGAGACCTACCCCAACGTGCACCACTTGGTCAGCAGCGTGACGGGCACCTTGGCGCCCGGCAAAGACGCCTTCGACCTGATCGCCACCAGCTTCCCCGGCGGCTCGATTACCGGCGCGCCAAAGATTCGCGCCATGCAAATCATCGACGAGCTGGAACCGACCCAGCGCGCGATCTACTGCGGCTCGTTGCTGTACGTGGATGTGCGCGGGGAAATGGACAGCTCCATCGCCATCCGCAGCTTACTGATCAAAGACGGCCAAGTGAGCTGCTGGGGCGGCGGCGGGATTGTGGCCGACTCGCAATGGCGCGCGGAATACAACGAGTCGATTACCAAGGTGAGCGTATTGCTCAAGACCTTGGAGCAGCTTTCGTAGGTTGGGTTAAGCGCAGCGAAGCCCAACAAACCGTCCGTAGGACGGTGCGTATCGGTCTCGCTGCGTATCGGTTATCTCGGGACCGATACGCGCCGGCCTGCGGCCGGCCTGTTGGGCTTCGCCTTCGGCTCAACCCAACCTACGAAAGCTGCT
>NZ_JBBNAH010000407.1:0-1872 GCF_037994325.1 Pseudomonas sp. | reverse complement strand
TTGCACGAAGGACTGAATGTCAGCAACTGCTGCATCAATGCTACCGCTGTCTGCCTGAGCGTCGGTGGTGGTGGAATCCGAACTACCGCTTGGCTTCAAATCCTTTGCAGCCTGCTGACCCGAACCTACCGAAGTAGCCCCATCACGCGTTTGCTTGGGGAGAGCAGCAACAGACGAAATATTCGAAACATCCATTTTGGATACCTCACAATGGCCAAATGGGAGAAAGGGTTAGCCCCTTTCCCCCATTGTTTTTTGGCGACTCTTCCTGCGTTATTGCAGCAGGCTGAGTACCGATTGTGGCAGCTGGTTAGCTTGAGCCAGAATCGCGGTGCCAGCTTGTTGCAGCACTTGGTTCTTCGACAGTGTTGCAGTTTCAGCTGCGAAGTCGGTGTCTTTGATCCGGCTACGAGCAGCATCAGCGTTTTCAGAAATATTCTGCAGGTTGCTGATGGTGTTGTCGAAGCGGTTCTGTACAGCACCGAGGTCGGCACGCTGGCTGTCGATGTTCTGCAAAGCGTTGTCGATTACAGCGATTGCGCGCTGAGCACCGTCGGCAGTCGAGATATCCACATCAGCTACGGTGTTCAGTGTAGACGCCTGGGTACCAAACACTTCAGTAGTAGTACCGGTCAGTGCGTAGGAGGTTGGCGAGTTCAGTTGAACATAACCAATCGCCTTGCCGCCAGCAGCTGCCACGTTAGTAGTTCCGCCGAAGGTGCCGTCGGAACCTTGTGCTGCCAGGTCAATGCTACCAGTAGCCGAAGCAGTGTCAGCACCGAAGACGATGTCTTCACCAGTGGCCGAAGTAATGGTCACTTTGTCAGTTTTCGAATCGTAGTTAGCCGTTACGTTCAGCTTACCGGCGTTCGAGTTGATCTGGTCAGCCAGGCCTTTTGCGTCAGTTACACCGACGATGGCAACAGACTGGCTACCAACGCTCAGGGAGAAGCTTGCAGCACCGGAGGTGATGCTCACGCCAGCCTGAACCACGTTACGAGCAGTAGCGCTCAAGCCCGCTACAGCACCGTCGAACTTGGCAGCGATGGATTTCGCGCTGTCGCCCGAAGTAATGGCCACATCTTTGGTCTGACCGCCACCAACAACAGTGATGGTGTTAGCTGCGAAAGCCGCACCGCTAGCGCCGATGCTTGCTGCAACAGTACCACCAGCTGCCGAAGTACCGGCGCTGTTGGTGCTTGCACCGCCACCGATCTGGTACGAACCCAGCGAGGTGGAAGAAGCATTTTTCAGCGAAACGTCGATGGTTTCGTAAGCGTTGGAACCCACTTGGAAGCTGGTAGTACCGAACGAACCGTCGAGCAGTTTGCGACCACCGAAGGTGGTGGTGTCAGCGATACGGCTCAATTCAGCTTGTTGGGCCGACACTTCTTTTTGCAGAGCGGCACGGTCAGTGTCGCTGTTCGAACCGTTGGCTGCCTGAATGGACAGGTCACGAATACGCTGCAGAATGTTGGTCGACTGCTGCAACGCACCTTCAGCGGTTTGCGACAGCGAGATACCGTCGTTGGCGTTGCGGGTTGCTACGTTCAAACCGCTGATCTGGTTGGTCAGACGGTTGGAGATTTGCAGGCCAGCGGCGTCGTCTTTGGCGCTGTTGATGCGATAACCAGTAGACAGACGTTGCAGCGAGGTATTCAGCGAGTTGGACGAGGCGTTCAAGTTGCGCTGGGTGTTGAGCGAAGCAATGTTTGTGTTGACTGTAAGTGCCATTTGGGCGTCTCCCGAGTACCTAGTATTTGCCTGAGCTTGCGACGTTCAGGGCCTGCAGCTCAGGCGCCCCTAGAATTCGCATTCGAAGTGTTTATCGGCGCTTGTTCTCTGAGCTTTAGCAAAAATTTGATTTTTTTT
>NZ_JBBNAH010000406.1:0-5198 GCF_037994325.1 Pseudomonas sp. | reverse complement strand
TGAATATCGCGGCGCTGGGCGCTGAAATCGATTTTCAGGCGGGTGTTGGCGTTAACAAACAACGTGCTGCCATCGGGTAGCGGCATTTTGCGGCTGCCTTGGGATTGGGCGGCAATCTGCTGTTTGTACAGGGTCAGCGGTGCACCCAGGTTCATCGTCAGCACGGCACAAAACACTGCAGCGGCCACGGCCAGCGCCGGGCGCCAGCTGCGTTTACGACGCAGCGGCTGCACGTTAACGGGCGCGCGCTGCGGATGCAGTGCAGCCATTTGCCGCCACAGCGTTTCGAATTCGGCATAGGCCTTGGCGTGCGCCGGTTCGGCTAACCAATGGGCAAAGGCCTCGGGGTCGGCGTTGGCGCCGCGGTTACGACTAAACCAGGCGGCGGCCTGGGCGTCGACGCTGTCGTCGAACGGCGTTTCCACGGACGCGTTCATGGCCGCGGCTCCTCGTCCGAACCTTGTTCCAGGCGGCGCTTGCAGTGCAGCAATGCAGAGGCGATATGTTTTTCCACCATGCTTATGGAGATACCCATGTGCTCGGCGATTTGCGCCTGACTCATGCCGTCAAAGCGGTGCAGCATAAGGGCTTCGCGGCGGCGCGGCGAGAGCTCGGCCATTACCGCACTCAGGCGCTCCAGATGCTGTTGCTGCTGCGCCCGGGCCAGCGGTTCGTTGCTCTGTATGCTGTTCACCTGAACCTCAACCTCGCTGGTTTCCGGCAACTGCTCAACAAACACCCCTTGTCGCACCTTCTGCCGGCGCCAGTGATCACGCAGCAAGTTGCGCGCCATCTGAAACAGAAACGCGCGCGGCTGCTCGACCTTGGCCTGATCGCGGTAGCCCAGCCATTGGGTGAACACGTCCTGGGTCATGTCGGCCGCATCGCTGGCGTTATCGGTACGTTTGCGCAGGTAATGCAGGATGTCCGCATAGAAGCCGCGATAGGTTTGCGCTTCATTGGCATCGGGTTTGCGGGGCGACATGTACTTCCTTTTCACAGACGGCGGAGCAGGGCGGTGGCGATCTTATCGAGAATGGTTGTCATTTGTCGCGTGGGAAATGCGTTTACGGCAAATAATCCATTTCGGCCAAAACGACTTTCTTGCCGCACAGCTTTCTCTTGTCGCCTCATCTGGCTAAGCTCGGCGTCTGCTGCTGCCTTTATCTAACTGCCGAGAGTTCTCTATGCCCCAGCAATGGCCCGCCGCCGATATCGCCCGGTTGATCCTCGACGGCTTCGACGACTATCGCGAGCATTTCAAACAGATCACCGACGGTGCCCGCGCCCGTTTCGAGCAGGCGCAGTGGCAGGAAATTCAGCAGGCCTCGGCCGCGCGGATCAATTTGTATGAAGAGAAAGTCAGCGAAGTTGGCGAGCGCTTGCACCAAGCCCTGAAAGACGAAGTGCTGCTCGACGTGCACTTATGGCCGCTGGTGAAAAGCGCCTATATCAATCTGATCGACACGCGCTTTGACGATGAGCTGGCGGAAACCTGGTTTAACTCGATTTTCTGCGGCCTGTTCAGCCACGACCTGATCAGCGACGGCTGCATGTTTATTCACACCACGCGGCCCTCGTTGCGCCGCCACGAACGCGGCGCGCAAACCCGCAGCTATATGCCCCAGGTCAACCTGGCCGGCATGCTTGAGCAGGTGTTTACCGACTACCGCTTTAGCGTGCCCTACGAAGATTTGCCCCGCGACCTGGCGCGCCTGGAAGCCCAACTGCGGACCAATTTGCCCGACTGGGTGTGCAAAGACCCGGAGCTGTGCATCGAGCTGTTCTCCTCGGTGCTGTACCGTAACAAGGGCGCCTATCTGGTCGGCCGTATCTACACCCGCGACGAACAATGGCCGCTGGTGATTCCGTTGCTGCACCGCGAAGACCGCGGCATTCAGGTGGACGCGCTGATCACCGACGAAGCCGAAGTGTCGATTATCTTCTCCTTCACCCGCTCGTATTTCATGGTCGATGTGGCGATTCCGGCGGAGTTTGTCGGCTTTCTTAAACGCATTCTGCCGGGCAAACATATTGCCGAGCTGTACACCTCGATTGGCTTCTACAAACACGGTAAATCGGAGTTTTACCGCGCGCTGATCAACCACCTGGCCAACACCGATGACCGCTTTATCATGGCTCCCGGTGTGCGCGGCATGGTCATGAGCGTGTTTACCCTGCCGGGTTTCAACACCGTGTTCAAAATCATCAAAGACAAGTTCTCGCCGTCGAAAAACGTCGACCGCGCCACGGTGATTGAAAAGTACCGCATGGTGAAAAGCGTCGACCGGGTAGGGCGCATGGCCGATACCCAGGAATTCGCCGACTTCCGTTTTCCCAAGTCCAAGTTCGACCCGGATTGCCTCGCCGAACTATTGGAAGTGGCGCCCTCTACCGTCGAGCTCGAAGGCGAAACCGTGCTGGTGCGCCACTGCTGGACCGAACGGCGGATGACGCCGCTGAATATCTACCTTGAACACGCCAACGAAGCCCAGGTGCTCGAAGCACTGGAAGACTACGGCCTGGCGATTAAACAGCTGGCCGCAGCGAATATTTTCCCAGGCGATATGCTGCTGAAAAACTTCGGCGTGACCCGGCACGGCCGCGTGGTGTTTTACGACTACGACGAAATCTGCGCCCTCACCGAAGCCAACTTCCGCGTGATTCCGCCGCCGCGTTACGAGGAAGACGAAATGTCCTCCGAGCCTTGGTATTCGATTGGCCCGCTGGATGTGTTCCCCGAAGAATTCCCGCCGTTTCTATTCGCCGATATGGGCCAGCGCAAGTTGTTTAGCCAGCTACATGGCGATCTGTACCAGGCCGACTACTGGAAGAGCCTGCAAGACGCAATTCGCGCCGGCAAAGTGATCGATGTATTCCCGTATCGGCGCAAAGAGCAACTGAACTAAACGGCTATGCCTGAGGCGATTTTCTCCCGTTCCTCGTGGCTTAACTCGCTGCATATGTCGACGTTAACGGTAGCGATGTTGGGCGCCGAGGGGCATAGCGTCGACGCGGTGCTGGCTGGCAGCGGTATCTCCGAAAGCGACCTGCGCAGCATGAAACGCTTGATCGGCCCGGGGCAGGAACAGCAGGTATTTGCCAACGCCTTGCGCCTGAGCCCAGAGCCGGCGTTGGGTATGCGCATGGGGCTGCGCACGCGTATTTCCGCCTATGGCTTACTCGGCTACGCCTTGCTCTCGGCGCCGACTTTTGGCGATGCCTTGCGCATTGGCTTGAGCTACCCGGTGCTACTGGGCACCTACTTCAACCTCAGCCTGAAAATCGAAGGCGACACGGCCTGGTTAGTCGCCACCGGCTATGGCGAAGACGAAGCCCTGCGGCCGTTTAACGTGGAACTGTGTCTGGCCTCGCTCAAGGTGGTGTGCGCCGACTTGCTTGGCCAGCCGCTGCCGCTAATGGCCGCGCAATTTGACTACGCCGAGGCGCCAGGCCAGGCCCAGGCCTATCGGCAAGGTTTCGACTGCCCCCTGCACTTCAGCCAAGCGCGCAACGCCATCGGCTTTGCCGCCCACTGGCTCGACCAGCCTTTGCCGCTGGCCGACCCCATCACCCACCAGGAAATGCTCGACCAATGCCGCCGGCAGAACGCCGAACTGGCCGCCAACCGCGCCTGGCTGGAGCGGGTGCGCGAACTGTTGGCCGAACGCCTGCAAGCGCCGCCAGGCCTGGAAGAGCTGGCTCGGCAAATGAACTGCTCGGCGCGCAGCCTGAGGCGCTACCTGCAACAGCAACACACCAGCTACCAACAACTGCTGGATGAGCTGCGCTTTAATCGCGCCAAGGAACTGCTGCAACAAGGTGACCTGCCCATCTACCGCATCGCCGAACTGCTCGGCTTCAGCGAAACCGCCAGCCTGCGGCATGCCTTCCAACGCTGGAGTGGGCAGCCGCCTAGCTATTTCCGAGTTTGACGCCCCATTCTGGATTCCCGCCTACGCGGGAATGACGGTGGGGGCTGAAGATATCCGTCTCCCCTGCGCAGGTAGGGGCCTAGGCGGCGCTGAAACCTCCGCGTTTTGGTTCCAGCATTCTGGGTTCCTGCCTGCGCAGGAATGACGGTGGGGGCTGAAGATATCCGTCTCCCCTGCGCGGGTAGTGGCCTAGGCGCGCTGAAACTTCCGCGTTTTGGTTCCAGCATTCTGGATTCCCGCCTGCGCGGGAATGACGGTGCTGGGGCTGAAAACATCCGTCGCCCCCGCGCAGGCGGGGGCCCAGGTGCGCTGACACATCTGCATCCACGCCCTATGGATCCAATATGGTTTTGGCCAAATAAATTGGCCATTTCGATCCCCTTTTGGCCGCCCACAGCGTTCTTCTGTTGCCAGGCCTGTGCCCACAATGCCTGCACAACAACACTGACGAGGAGCGCCCCCCTATGTTGACCGTCTACAGCGACGACCACCGTTTGCACCATGGCCAATCTGAGTTGGTCGATGGCCAACTGCAGCCGTGCTTCGAAATGCCCAGCCGCGCCGATACGGTATTGGCGCGGGTAAAACAGCAAAACCTCGGCGAAGTGGTTGCGCCCAAGGATTTCGGTCTGGCGCCTATCGCGCGCATCCACGACGGCGCGTACTTGACCTTTCTGCGAAACGCCTGGTCGCGCTGGGCCGCTGAAGGCCATAGCTGCGATCTGTTGCCTTCCACCTTTCCCGCCCGCCGCCTGCGCCGCGATGGCCCCATTCCCCGGGCCTTGATCGGTGAACTCGGCCACTACTGTTTTGATACCGAAGCGCCGATCACTGCCGGCACCTGGCAGGCTATCTACAGCTCGGCACAAGTGGCGCTTACCGCCCAAGACCATATGCGCCAAGGCGCGCGCACGGCGTTTGCCCTGTGCCGTCCGCCAGGTCACCACGCCGGCAGCGACTTTATGGGCGGTTACTGCTTTCTCAATAACGTTGCCATCGCCAGCCAGGCGTTTCTCGATCAAGGCGCTAAGCGCGTGGCGATTCTTGATGTCGACTACCACCACGGCAATGGCACCCAGGAACTGTTCTATACGCGCGGCGACGTGCTGTTCGCCTCCATCCATGGCGACCCGCTGGACGAATACCCGTACTTTCTCGGCAACGCCGATGAGCGCGGTGAAGGTGCGGGCGAAGGCTGCAATCACAACTACCCGTTAGCCCTGGGCAGCGGCTGGAAAGAGTGGAGCGCGGCGTTGGACGATG
>NZ_JBBNAH010000405.1:0-1838 GCF_037994325.1 Pseudomonas sp. | reverse complement strand
TCCCCGCGCAGGCGGGGACCTAGGTATGCGCAAACAACTGGCTGATGCGGATTGGCTTACGACTTCTTAATGGGGCGCTTCCAACCTTCGATGTTGCGCTGCTTAGCGCGGCCAACGCCGAGGGTTTGGGCGGGGATGTCTGCAGTGATCACAGAACCGGCGCCGGTGGTGGCGCCGTCACCGAGGGAGACTGGCGCCACCAGGGCGCTATTGGAGCCGATAAAAACGTCAGCGCCGAGTACGGTGCGGTGCTTGTTGGCGCCATCGTAGTTGCAGGTGATGGTGCCCGCGCCGATGTTGGTACGCGCGCCAATTTCAGCGTCGCCGAGGTAGCTGAGGTGCCCGGCTTTAGCGCCTTCGCCCATGACGGCGTTTTTCAACTCCACGAAGTTACCCACATGGGCCTTGGCGCCCAATACCGAGCCTGGGCGCAAGCGTGCAAACGGCCCGCAGTCGGCGCCTTCGCCTAGCTCAGCACCTTCGAGGTGGCTGTTGGCTTTGACGATGGCGCCTTTGCGCAGGGTGCTGTTTTTGATCACGCAGTTGGGGCCGATCTGAACGTTGTCTTCGATGATTACGTGGCCTTCCAGGATGACGTTGATATCGATAAGTACATCGCGGCCGACAGTTACTTCGCCACGCAGGTCGAAACGGGCGGGGTCGAGCAGGGTTACACCTTGGGCCATCAGGCGGCGGCCGGCACGGTATTGGTAGTGGCGCTCGAGCTGGGCAA
Organism: Pseudomonas sp.; assembly: GCF_037994325.1. Taxonomy (GTDB): domain Bacteria; phylum Pseudomonadota; class Gammaproteobacteria; order Pseudomonadales; family Pseudomonadaceae; genus Aquipseudomonas. The sequence goes on along the minus strand of NZ_JBBNAH010000405.1, from coordinate 1,105 downwards.
GCTGGATGCGGTCATTGGCGCCGAGCACTTCCATTTCGTCGTTGGCTTGTTCGGTGGCGACTAGCAAGCCATCGGCCACGGCCATGGCGATCACGTCGGTGAGGTAGTACTCGCCTTGGGCGTTGCTGTTGGACAGACGACCCAGCCAGTCGGCCAAGCGTTTGCCGGGTACGGCGAGGATGCCGGTGTTGCCTTCGCGAATGGCACGTTGGGTATCGGTGGCGTCTTTGTGTTCAACGATGGCCTGCACGCTGCCTTGCTCGTTACGCACGATGCGGCCGTAACCGGTGGGGTCGGCCAGTTCCACAGTGAGCAGGCCGAGTTGCTGATCGTTGGCTTGAGCGAGCAGACGTTGCAGCGTTTCCACTTCAATCAGCGGCACATCGCCGTAAAGAATCAGCACTTTCTCAGCCGAAAGTTTCGGCAAGGCTTGGGCAACGGCATGGCCGGTACCCAATTGTTCAGCCTGCAGTACAAAGCTCAAATCGTCCGCTGCCAGTTGCTCGCGAACCTTATCGGCGCCATGGCCGATCACCACCTGAATGCTCTGCGGCGCCAGTTTGCGCGCCGTGTCGATAACGTGACCCAACATGGATTTACCGGCGATGGGGTGCAGCACTTTCGGCAATGCCGAACGCATGCGGGTGCCTTGGCCGGCGGCGAGGATAACGATATCGAGTGACATGGGGCGGGGTCCTGAGCAGATGGGGTAGTGGGTTCGAGGCGGCAGGGCGCGTCGATGAATGCACAAGAACTACGGGGTGGAATGCTCGCCAAGAACAGGCGAAAAAGCGAAATCCGGAAAAAGAAAAAGGGTAGCCAAGGCTACCCTTTTACTCGATCGCGATGAAGACCTGCGGGTTTAGCCGCCGAACTTCTTGCGAATTTGCTGAACGGTGCGCAGCTGAGCTGCAGCCTCGGCCAGACGGGCAGCGGCGGAACCGTAGTCGAACTCCGCGCCTTTCTCATGCAGGGCTTTCTCAGCAGCCTTAACGGCCTCTTGAGCAGAAGCTTCATCCAGGTCGTCTGCACGTTGCACGGTGTCGGCCAAAACCTTAACCATGTTCGGTTGCACTTCCAGGAAACCACCGGAGATGTAAAACAC
>NZ_JBBNAH010000404.1:0-6358 GCF_037994325.1 Pseudomonas sp. | reverse complement strand
TCACCGCGCCGGTGAGAAAACCCGAGGCGCCGCTGCCCTGCTCTAATGCCGTGCTCAATTGCTGACGCACCAGCGCTAACTCCAGCGGCCGTTCAATGCCTGCGGCCTCGGCCTGATCACGCAGCGCAGCGCAGGCCTGACTGAGCAACAGCAAGGTATCGCCCGCTTCGCGTTCGTCAAACAGACCATCAATCAACGCTTGCAGGGTGTCGGCCCACGCGGCCAACGAGCGTGGCCGTTGCAGGTCTTCGGCCAACGAGGCCAGGCGTTGCACAAAACCGGCTAACCGCCCAAGTAATTGCGCGCGCGCGCCTTCCAGCGCATCCAGCGGCCAGGTTTCACCCAACAGTGGCGCGGCATCGCCGGCCAGTTGCGGTGGTGCAGCAAAGCCCAACAGCAAACGGTCCAGGCCTTGGCGCCAAGTGAACGCAGCATCCGCCGGCAAGCCCAGTTGTTCGCGGTGCTCGGCATCACGGCCCCAGCGCACCCCGGCTTCACGCAACCAATCGCGCAGCAGCGGCAGGTCTTCGTTTTCGATACCGGCGCGGCGGGCAATCGACGGCTGCTCCAGCCAGGTCAGAATTTCTTCGGCGCCAAAACGGCTTTGCTCCAAGGTCAGCAAACCGAGGAAGGCTTCAATCAACGGCAGCTCCGCGCGCAAGCTGCGGTCGGCCAGGCTGTAGGGGATACGCGGCGAGCGCGGCCCGCGCCCCTGGTTGTCGCGGCTGGCAAACACCGCCTCGATATAAGGCGCGTACCGCTCGATATCCGGGGTTAACACCACTACTTGATCGGGGGTCAGTTGCGGGTCGGCGGCAAAGCGCGCGAGCAATTGGTCATGCAGAATTTCCACCTCGCGCAGCGGCGAGTGGGCGATATGCACTTCCAGCGAGCGATCGTTTTCACGCAGCGCCAGGCGCTCGTCGGGCTTGCGCGTGCGCAGGCGCAAGATATCGTTTTGCAAGGCGCGCAGCAGCGAGCTGTCATGCAGATCGGCGTCTTCGGAATACAGCCCGACTTCATTGCCGCCCAGGGTAAACAGCGCATCAAAAAAGTCGCGGCCCTGCTTACCCAAACTGGCCAACAACGGATGGCCGACATCCAGGTACCAATCATCCGCTGCGGTGGCGCTGGCAATCACCGGCTGGCGCGCCAACTCGCGCACATCGCGGATATCGCCCCAGGCTTCACGGCACGGGTTAAGCGCGCAGACCACCACCTCCACATGCTGCGCCAAGCCTTCCAGCACGCGCATATGGTGCGGCGGCAAGCTGCTGATGCCGAACACCAGCAAGCGCTCAGGCAAGCCGGCAATGGGCGTGTGGTCATGCAGGCGACGAAGCAAATCTTCCAGCAAGCGCGCGCGGTGCGGGTGGCCGTCGCGGGTCAGCTCGCGCCAGAGCAGCGCTTGCCAGCCTTCGTCGGCGCCTAGCTCCAGCAGCTCGTTGCGCTCCCAGGCGGCCAGCCAGTCATCGCGGTACAGCAGGTATTGGTCAAACACGTCGGCAATACGCGCGCCCAGCGACAGGCGTCGGCGCTCGTCGCCGCCTTCCAGGTAGTGGGCAAGACGCGGCGCTTGCTCAAGGTTGCTCGGCTCGCACAGCCAATCGTACAAACGCCAGGTCAGGGTAGTAGGGGAGAAGGCCGATTGTTCTGGCAGCTGGTTAATAAGAGCCCCCAGCACTAGCCGGGAAATTTCCCAGACAAACTTGGCCGGCAGCTGAACCTCCAGTTGCATGGCAATGCCCTGCTTGCGCGCCAATTCCAGCGTCAACCAACGGCCCATACCTTGGCTGGGCACCACCACCAACGCCGGGGCAAATGGCTCGCGCTGCGGCTGAGCCAACAGCGTGGTGGCCAACTCGCCAAGGGTTTCCAGATCGGGGGCGTGGTAGAGCGTAAGCATGGGCGCAACCGCTTGCAGAAGTGGGCGTAGGTTAACACTCGCCAGCGCCCGCGAAAGCGCAAGATGGGCGCGCGAAACTGGCGCCGAAGGCAATCGCCAACTACAGCTAACTACATGGTGGGCAAGAAAAAACAGAACGAGTCCTACATTTAAACGGTCCATTGCCCACGACACCGTTGTCACGTTACTGTCACGTAACGTTCACATTACGCTGCCAGGGAGGCCGCCTTTATGCTGACCCTGCTCAACCTGCTTTCTGCCATTGCCCTGCTGATTTGGGGCACGCACATCGTACGGACCGGCATCCTGCGGGTGTACGGCTCGCAACTGCGCAAAGTGCTAAGCCACAACATGAGCACGCGCTCGCTGGCCTTCGCCGCGGGCATTGGCGTGACCGCCTTAGTGCAAAGCAGCAACGCCACCGCGCTCTTGGTGACCTCGTTTGTAGGCCAAGGGCTGATGGCCCTGACGCCCGCGCTGACCATCATGCTCGGCGCTGACGTCGGCACCGCCCTGATGGCCCGGGTGCTGACCTTGGACCTGTCCTGGCTGTCGCCGCTGTTAATCTTCCTCGGCGTAATCTTTTTTCTCTCGCGCAAACAAAGCCGCGCCGGCCAGCTCGGCCGCGTCGCCATTGGCCTGGGTTTGATCGTGCTGGCGTTGCAGTTAATCGTCGATGCCGCCTTGCCGATTACCGAAGCCCACGGCATCAAAGTGCTGTTTTCGTCCCTGACCGGCGATGTGCTGCTCGACGCCCTGGTCGGCGCCCTCTTCGCCCTGATTTCCTACTCCAGCTTGGCCGCTGTACTACTCACCGCCACCATGGCCAGCGCCGGCCTGATCAGCCTGCCGGTGGCCCTGGGTTTAGTGATTGGCGCCAATATCGGCAGCGGCATTCTGGCCTTGATCAGCAGCAGCATGCAGACCGAAGCCGGCCGCCGCGTAGCCCTTGGCAGCCTGCTGTACAAAATCATCGGCCTGCTGCTGATCAGCCCCTTTATTCACCCACTGGTGCATTGGCTCAGCACCCTGAAAATGAGCCCGCAAACCTTGGTGATCGGCTTCCACCTGGCCTACAACACCACCCGTTGCCTGCTGATGCTGCCCACCGTCGGGGTCATGGCGCGCTTCTGCAATTGGCTGCTGCCCGACCGCCAACTCGACAACGGCGTGGCCAAACCCCGCCACCTCGATATGACCGCCCTCGACACCCCCAGCCTGGCGCTCAACAACGCCGTACGGGAAACCCTGCGCATCGGCGACTTGGTGGAAACCATGCTCGGCCATTTCCTCGTGGTGCTGCGCGGCCCGCAACCGCTGGCGGCGAAAGAACTGCGGCGCCTGGGCGATGACGTCGACGCCCTCTACAGCGCGGTAAAACTGTACCTGGCGCAGGTTCCCGGCGAAGCCCTGGGCGACCACGACCGCCGCCGCTGGGCGGAGATCATTGAGCTCAGCGTCGACCTGCAACAAGCCGCCGACCTGCTCGAACGCATGCTCGGCAAAGTGCAAAACCAGAAAACGGCGCAGCAGCATTCCTTCTCGGAAAACGGCCTGCAAGAGCTCACCGAAATGCACCAACAACTGGTCGCCAACCTGCGCCTGGGCCTGAGCGTATTTCTCTCCGGCGACGCCCACAGCGCCCGCCAACTGCTGCGGGAAAAACGCCGCTTCCGCGCCCAGGAACGGCGCATGGCCCACGCCCACGTACACCGCCTGCATCACAACGTGGTGCAAAGCATCGAAACCAGCTCGCTGCACCTGGAACTGATCGCCGATATGAAGCGCCTCAACTCGCTGTTCTGCAGCAGCGCCTACGCCGCCCTGGAAAGCCACGAACATGGCGCAATGGCCGACAACGACGACCACGACCACCCCGAAACCGCGCTGCGCGAAGCCACCCGCCTGGACGACGACAAGCCCGAAGTTGCCTCGCGCTGAGCGCTGTCATTTACCCCACGGCTTGGGCAGAATCCCAAGCCATGCCAAACGCCATCGACCCACGCCACGCCTCCGTCAGCGCCAGCCTCACCCAGTCCGTGCTGCACGCCGCCGCGCGCCTGGGCCTTGAGCGCAGCGAACTGCTCAGCACCTGCGGCCTGCACGAACAACAACTGGCCGACCCCGACGGCCGCGTCGCCTTCAGCGCCCACGAACAACTCTGGCAAGAACTCGACAACCGCCTCAGCGCCAGCGAACCCGGCCTGATCATCGGCGCCAACCTGGCCCCAGGCCCCCTTAGCGTGCTCGGCTATTTACTGCAAAGCAGCGCCACCCTGGGCGACGCGCTAAACGCCGCCCTGCGCTACCAACGCCTGGTCGGCGAAGGCGGCGAACTGCACCTGCTCACCCACGGCGAAGAATTGCGCGTGATCTACCGCCCCGTTCACCCCGAACTGCCCGCCACCCGCACCCGCGTGCTGGCCCTGATGGTGTTCTGGGTGCACATGATGGCGCCGCTGGTGCAGCACTTCCGCCTACTGCGCGCCGAAATTCCCCACGCCCAACCCGAAGACGTGCAGCCCTACGCCACCGCCTTCAACAGCTCGCTCCAGTTCGGCAGCAACGACTACACCCTGGTGCTACCCATCGCCCTGCGCGACGCCCCACTGATCCAAGCCAACCTGCCCCTACAAACCCTCCTGCGCCAACACGCCGAAGCCCTGCTCGCCCGCCTGCCCAGCGAAGGCCTGGTCGCCCGCGTCGTCACCCTACTCGGCGCCCAACTCAGCCACGGCGAACCCGACCGCGCCGCACTGGCCCGCACCCTTAACCTCAGCGAACGCACCTTGCAACGAAGGTTGGCGGATGAAGGCAGTAGCTATCAGCAACTATTGAGCGACACGCGCCAGCAGTTGGCCGAACGTTACTTGGATGATGGGCAGTTGCCCGCGGCGGAGATTGCGTTGCTGTTGGGGTACTCGGAACCGAGTGTGTTCTTTCGCGCATTCAGGAATTGGACGGGGGTTACGCCGGGGGAGTATCGGTTGCGGGGGAAGGGATGACGGGGCTAGGAACCTCAGGGCAGAGCGTGTGGCGCCTGCGAACGGATTTGTAAAACGGCTTCACAAATTGGCAGAACGAGGCTTGTGAGCAGTGCCGTAATACTCGACAACAGAGCAACCTAGGACAGAGAAAAACCATGGATAGGTACTTGCACATGATAAATGCTGGTCGCGCCTTGGCTTATAGCCGATACCCCATGCGGGTTTTGTTCTTCGCATTTTTAATAAGCCTTACGCAAAACAGCCTGGCTGCTACCTACAAGTGGGCGGTATCCGCGACAGAGGCTGCAAGCCCTGCTGCCGCCTGCAAGGCGTATGTCGACTGGAGCACTGCATACAACGGCGTATACACCGGCGGATGGAAATATGTTTACAAAGGCGTAACGCGTAAGACCGATATTTTGTTTGATTGCATATTTGAGCGCTCTATATATGGATATGACTCTCCTACGATCACGTTTATATATGCAGACAATCGCTCCGGCGAATCCTGCCAGCCCGGAGCCAGTTATAACTCCGAAACGGGTGAATGCCTCACTCCGAAAGGCCCAGAACTGGGTGCTCCGCAGACGCAAGCTTGCTCCGCCCAACCAATTAGTTTAGTCAGCGGCAACAACTTTCTGAGCGTCACTGACTACACTGCGCCCATCGGTGGAACGTTGGTTTTCGGCCTCGAATACAACAGTCTCGATGGCGTTTGGCGCCACAACTATTCGACGCGATTAAATATCTCAAACAACACCATTGTTCGAGTAGCAAAAGACGGATTTGAGTCTTCATATACAGTCAACTCAGGCATCGTCTCGGGGAATGCCAGCGACCTAGGCACGCTCACCGCACAAGCAAATAACTGGATCTATACCTCGATCGACAATGACGTATATATATTTAACGCCAACGGGCAACTAACGAAGCAGATCTCCGGCACTGGCCAGCAACAAGAAATAAGTTACAGCGGCAACTCTATGACCGTGACTGACAACTTTGGCCAAAGCCTTACCATTACCGAAGATGCCCAACACCAGCCTCTAACACTCACAACTCCAGGTGTAAATATCCAATACAGTTATGATTCCACTCAGCGCTTGATACAAGTTATACGCACCCAAGGCGGGCAAACTGCGCAACGCCAATACCACTATGAAGACATCCGAAATAATGCACTGCTTACCGCTATAACTGATGAGCGAGGAGTTCGAGCACGTTCTTGGGCCTATGACGATCAAGGCCGTACTATTTCTAGTCAGCATGCTGGAGGAATAGGACTTACACAAGTGAGTTATAACAGCGATGGCACTCGAAAAGTCACCAACTAGCTGGGTAAGAACACTTTATATCGGTATGTCGATATAGGTAGTGTTAAACGAGTGAGTGCCATCGAAGGCGAACCCTCCGCCAACTGCCCCGCCAGCAACTCCACCTTCACCTATAACGACCGCGGCCAAGT
>NZ_JBBNAH010000403.1:0-25081 GCF_037994325.1 Pseudomonas sp. | reverse complement strand
AATCATCGGCAATTACTTTAAAGCGCGCGGTAATCGCGGCGACTGGATTCTCGCCAGCAAGATTGCCGGACCAGGCAATGGCATTGATTACATCCGCGACGGCCAACTCAAACACAACCGCGCCCATATTGTTGCCGCCGTTGATGCCAGCCTGAAACGCCTGCAAACCGATTACATCGACCTCTATCAATTGCACTGGCCCGAGCGCAGCACCAACTTTTTCGGCCAGCTTGGCTACCAACATAAAGAACAGGACTTCACACCGATCGCCGAAATTCTTGAGGCGCTGGACGAACAAGTGAAGGCCGGCAAAATTCGCCACGTCGGTCTGTCCAACGAAACGCCGTGGGGCACCATGAAGTTTCTACAGTTATCCGAGCAACTTGGCTTGCCCCGCCCAGCGTCCATTCAGAACCCCTACAATCTGCTCAACCGTAGTTTTGAAGTAGGCCTGGCCGAAGTGGCGCTGCGCGAGCAATGTGGCCTGCTCGCTTACTCGCCAATGGCGTTCGGCATGCTGTCGGGCAAGTATGAAAACGGCGCCCGTCCGGCCGATGCACGCATCAGCCTATTTAGCCGCTTTACCCGTTATACCAACCCGCAAGCGGAAGCGGCCTGCTCGCGCTATGTCGCGCTGGCCCGTGAGAACGGCCTGGATCCGGCACAGATGGCGCTGGCATTCGTTACCGCGCAGCCCTTTGTGACCAGCAACATCATTGGCGCGACCAGCCTGGAACAGCTGAAAAGCAACCTTGCCAGCGCGGACCTGACTCTCAGTGCAGAGCTATACGCACAAATCGATGCCACCCACAAAGCGCAACCAAACCCTGCACCATAACCAGCCGTAAGTAGCCGAAAGCAAAAAGCCCGGCATCAACGCCGGGCTTTTTATTCAACCGAACATCACAGCGAGCGCGAAATAATCTCCTTCATGATTTCGTTAGTCCCCGCATAAATCCGCTGCACCCGCGCATCAGCCCAAGCGCGCGCCACCGGGTACTCCCACATATAGCCGTAGCCGCCGTGCAACTGCACGCACTCATCCAACACTTTGCATTGCAGATCGGTCGTCCAGTATTTGCACATGGCAGCGGTCGGCACATCCAGCTTGCCTTCTAGATGCTGCTCCAGGCAGCGGTCGACAAATACGCGCCCTACCTGCACTTCTGTGGCGATCTCGGCCAACTTAAAGCGAGTGTTCTGAAAGTCGCTGATGGATTTGCCAAACGCCTTACGTTCGCGGGTGTAATCCAGCGTCCACTTAAGCGCTGCTTCCGCGTTAGCCAACGCCCCAAGGGCAACAGTCAAACGCTCCTGTGGCAGCTCCTGCATCAGATAGGCGAAGCCCATACCGGCCTGCCCCAGCAAGTTTTCCTTGGGCACCCGCACATCCTGAAAGAACAGCTCGGAGGTGTCCTGCGCCTTCATACCGACTTTCTCCAGGCGCTTGCCTTTGGCAAAGCCCGGCGTGCCTGCCTCAACCAGAAACAAACTGGTCCCTTTCGCGCCAGCTTTAGGATCGGTCTTAGCAACGACAATCACCAGATCAGCCAGAAAGCCGTTGGTGATAAAGGTCTTCGAACCATTGATCACATACTCGTCGCCATCCAATACCGCCGTGGTTTTCACCCCTTGCAGGTCGGAGCCGGCGCCTGGCTCAGTCATAGCGATGGCAGTGACCATTTCGCCAGACACGAGCTTGGGCAGGTATTTGAGTTTCAGGTGTTCGGAGCCGTAATGCAGGATGTACGGCGCGACGATATCGGAATGCAGTGAGAAACCGATGCCACTCAATCCGAGGCGGCTAATCTCTTCAATCACCACGGTGCTGTAGAGAAAATCCGCCGCCATGCCGCCATATTCCTCCGGCAGGTGCGAACACAGCATGCCGGCCTCGCCGGCCTTGTTCCACAGCGCGCGGTCGATATGCCCGTCCTTCTCCCATTGCGCGTGGTAGGGCACGGCTTCCTGCTCAAGGAACTTGCGTACGCTGTCACGGAACAGCTCATGCTCAGAGCTGAAGAGGGTTCTTGGAATCATTGTTTTACCCACTGGATACGTCTACGCCGGGATTGGCAAGGGCTCGACTGTAGGACAGTCAAACGTTCCGACGCACTGGACACATGCGACAAAAAATAAGACGATCCAGCCAGCCACTGACCACTATCCCCTAATAAGAATAAGCATCCATGCCAACTGCTCAGTCCAGCGCACTCAAGCGCGTCGCCATTCTGGCCATCGAGGGCGTGTTCGCCTCCACCCTCATGCAAGCCAAAGACTTCTTCCATATGGCCAGCCTGCGCTACGGCCGGCAACTGGGGCTGGGCCTGACACCCGCCTTCGACATTCACCTGGTAAGCCCCGACGGCCAATCAGTACCCAGTTTTAGCGACGTGGTATTGCCGGTCAGCGGCGGCCTGGAACCGGCAGACATCATCATCCTCCCGGCTTACTGGGGCGACTTCGACCTGCTCTGCCAGCGCTACCCGCAAATTTTCACCTGGCTGCGCAAACAGCACGCGGCAGGCAGCGTGATCTGCGGTGAGGCCATGGGCGTGTTCTGGATTGCGCAGGCTGGCCTGTTAGATGGCAAAGAAGCCACCACCTACTGGCGCTTTTTCCGCGAGTTCAGCGAACGGTTTCCCAAGGTGTTGCTGAATCAGGAAAAACACTTGGCCGATGCCGACAACCTCTACAGCGCCGGCGGCACTACCTCGGCGTGCGATCTTTACCTATACCTGATCGAGCGCTTCTGCGGCGCCAGCGTGGCGCAGGCGGTGGCCCGCGACATCCTCTACGAAGTGCAGCGCAACTACACGCCAGGACGCATCGGTTTTGGCGGGCAGAAGCTGCATCAAGACGTGACCATCCTGCAGATCCAGCAATGGCTGGAAGAAAACTTCGCGGAAAAATTTCGTTTTGAAGACGTAGCCCGCCAGCACGGCATGAGCATTCGCAACTTTATGCGCCGTTTTCAGACGGCCACTGGCGATAAACCGCTGCACTACCTGCAACGGTTACGGATCGAAACAGCCAAAGGCCTGCTCAGTGCCACGCGCAAAAGCATCAAGACCATCAGCTACGAAGTGGGCTACGACGACGCCAGCTTCTTCGCCCGGTTGTTCCGTCAGCACACAGAACTGTCGCCCAACCAATACCGTCGCCAGTTCCAGCAGAAGGACAGCCATTCCTAGGATGGGGGTTGGTCGCCCTGCCCTGCGACCTATGATCGGCGTGTGAACCTCTAACAAAAACAGGTACTTGTCATGCGCCCTTTACTCCTTGCCCTGCTTACGCTGTGCAGCCTCGTGGCTGTGGCAGACGAACAATGGAAAGCCTTCCCCTACGACCAGAGTGGCTATGACTACTCCGGCGACAAGCTGCGCCAAGCGTGGCCACAGTTGACCCGTGGCTTTGGCGATAACTACCCGTTCCCCGATGCGGACTGGGTGATCAAGATGGCCACCACCTACCCGAAAGCACTGGAAATGACCGTCGCCGGCGGCACTGGCTTTACCGGCAAACCGGAAGAAGCCGAGATTTACGCGCAGAAACTGCAAAACGTTTGGCGCCTGATGTTTAAAGGCGATTTTGCCCAAGCGAAAAAAGAAGGCCTGGCCTTAGGCGTGGGCGGGCAGATTCCGGCAATGTTTGCCCAAGTGGTGTACGCCATGTTTCTGGTGCCTGACCAAGCGGAAAAACATCGCCTGCTGGAAGAGGTCATCGACTACACCGACAAGGCCGGCGAGTTGGTGCAAGCCGATACCGTGGCGCAATTTGGTCGCGTCTATGCCAAAGCGCGCTTGGGTGAAGAGTTGTCGGTGCCGGTGGTACTCAAGCGCGGCTACACCAGCCAGATCCCCAAAGAACTCGACGCCCTACTGGCCAAACAACCCGGCCAACCTTTTGCCCTCGCGCTGTACGGCGGCTATGAAGCCGGGGTGATCCGCAAGGTTGGCAAGCTGGTGGGCAAAATGACCTACGGCGTCAGCTCGGACAAAATGGAAACCTACTTCGCCCAGTCCTTTAAAGAAGCCAACAACCTGCCTATTGGCCATTACGAATACGCCAATGCGTTGAGCTATGTGTATGGCGATGATGAAGAAGCCAAGGCCATTCAACACCTCAAACAAGCCGTAGCGCTTAAGCCCATTAATGCCATGGAGGCGCTGGAAGTGGCGCATGCCAAAGAGCTGCTCAACGCCCATGAACAGAAGGTGGCACAAAACTAAGCGCGCGAGTTGCAGCCGCTAAGCGGCCTAGTTGGCGCCTTACCATCCGCCATAAAACAGAAACCCCCGCACTATGGCGGGGGTTTTCTTTGTCACCTGAAGCCCGGAGTTAAACCGGCTTTTTCGTGGCACCAGCCTTAGTTAGAAGGCTACGCGGTAGTGCACGGTATAGGCCTCTACACCATCGTTCGGCTGGCTGATCCCGGCATTGGAGTAATGGATGGCACGCAGCCCCACTTCCTGACCGGCAAAGCGCACGCCAACACCCAAGCGATCCTCAAATTGGAAGGACGAGCCCAAGTCGTTGCTTTCCAGTTCGGTCTTGGCAAAGAGCGCCACACCGACACCGGCTTCCACATAAGGACGTACGTTCTCGCCGGCGAATTCGTAAACAAATACCGGGGAGAAAGACACGCTGTGGTTACTGGAGGTTTTATCCCCATCCCAATAGGTATACCCCGCGTCCCAATAGCCGGTCAGACGACCGACATCGCTCTGCCACCAACTGTTACCGAAATCAAATTGGGTAGCTAGGCGCACGACAGCTGTGGAGTCACCGGTTTGACCAATGGCTACCGTTACATCTGCAGCTTGAGCGGAGAAGGAAATACCAAGGGATACGGCTGCAGCGGCAACCAAAGAAATCAACTTCATCTCAACTTCCTTTTGTATCAGGTTGATCACAAGTCCTGCATTTAGGCTTGATTATAGAAATGTTGGCTATAAACGGAAGGCACCGCTCTACACATAATTGCCTAAAGAAACGCTGACGTTTCCGGCCAATGTAATCGCCAGAGTCCCCGTGCCACTAACGCAGCAGCGGATTAACCCTGGCCTCCCTGCCAAGTAGGAGCGGCAGTACCAGAAATAGGTTCGAACTATTTCCACTCGACCACAATTGCGTACCTTTGGCCGGCCCCTGGGCGAGCAGATTACGCTCAGCCAGCAGCCGTTGCAGTTGCTTGGCCACCGCCATACCGGTGTCGATCAGCGTCACTGACGATGGCACCAATTCGGTTAATAGCGGTTTGATAAAAGGGTAATGGGTGCAGCCAAGGATCAGCGTGTCGCAGCCCTCGGCCAGCAGCGGGTCGACATAGCTACGCAGCAATTGGCGAGTGACGTCGCTGTGCAATTCGCCAGATTCGATTAGCTCCACCAAACCAGGACATGGCCGAGTGATTACCCGTACATCACTGGCAAAGCGGTCGAGTAACGCAGCGAACTTGGCGCTCTGCAGCGTGCCAGTGGTGGCCAATACGCCGACCACACCACTGCGGGTGGCCGCCGCCGCCGGCTTTACTGCTGGCTCCATACCAATGATGGGCAACTCGGGGTACTGCGCGCGCAGTTGGGTAATCGCGGCGGCGGTGGCAGTATTGCAGGCCACCACCAGCGCCTTGGCGCCCTGCTCCAACAAAAAGTCGGTGATGACCGTGCTGCGCTGGCAAATAAACTCGGCGGTCTTTTCGCCGTAAGGCACGTGGCCGCTATCGGCGACATACAGCAGCGTTTCGTCTGGCAACAGCGCTTGGATTTCGCGCAGCACCGACAGGCCGCCGACGCCGGAATCGAACACACCAATGGGCGCGCTCTTATGCATGGGCGCCGCCACACACGCTACAGCCTGGGTCGCGTTTAACCCGTAGTTCGCGAAAGCGTGAGCCCAAGGCATCAATCAACAACAAGCGCCCCACCAGCGGTTCACCAAACGGGGCCAGCAGCTTTAGCGCCTCCAGCGCTTGCAGCGAACCGACCAAACCCACCAACGGGCCGACTACCCCGGCCTCGCTGCACGTCAGCTCGGCCTCGCTGCCGCGCCCGTACAAGCAGTGGTAGCACGGGCTGTTGGGCTGGCGCGGATCAAACACCGAAAGCTGGCCTTCCAGGCGAATCGCGGCACCACTAACCAGCGGTTTTTTCGCCGCCACGCAGGCTGCGTTTACGGCCTCGCGGGTGCCGAAGTTATCCGAACAATCCAGCACCAGGTCCACCGTTTCAACCGCAGCGGCCAAACTATCGGCATCCAGCGCGCTGCGGTGGGCATGGAGTTTCAGGTGCGGGTTGATGGCCAACAGGCGTGCACTCATGGAGTCGACCTTGCTCTGGCCAATGCTCGCGGTGTCGTGGGCGATTTGCCGTTGCAGGTTGGTCAAATCAACCGTATCGAAGTCTGCCAGGTGCAGTTCGCCGACGCCGGCAGCGGCCAGATACAGGCCAACCGGCGAGCCCAGCCCACCCAAGCCAACGATCAAGGCGCTGCTGTTTTTCAGGCGCAGTTGGCCGTCGATATCAATCTGACTAAGCAAGATCTGCCGGCTGTAGCGCAGCAGCTCTTCATCGTTAAGTGAGTCATGCATTGGCGTAACGCCCCAGGCTGATTCGTTCATGGCCGGCCAAATCGCGGCGGCTTTCGATAGCTGTAAAGCCTTGCGCTGCCAACAGCTCACGGACGGCGGCAGCCTGGTCAAAACCGTGCTCCAACAATAGCCAGCCGCCCGCCACTAAGTGCGCGGGGGCCTGCTGAATAATCCGGCGAATATCATCCAGCCCATCAATGCCCGCCACCAGCGCACTGGCCGGCTCGAAGCGCACATCGCCTTCAGCCAAGTGTTTATCGTCTGCGGCGATATAGGGCGGGTTGCTGACGATCAAGGCAAAGGTGTGCCCGGCGACGGCGCTAAACCAATGGCTCTCGGCGAACTGCGCATTGCCCAGTTTCAGGCGGCTGCGGTTGCGCTCGGCCAGGGCCACGGCTTCTGGTACGCGGTCGACACCGGTAACCCTCCAGCCCGGCCGCTCAGTGGCTAACGCCAAGGCAATGGCGCCGGTGCCAGTGCCCAGATCAAGGGCAGCAATGGGAGTGTGCGGCAGTAGTTCGAGCGCGGTTTCTACCAGCAGCTCGGTATCCGGACGAGGAATCAGGGTGTGCGGCGCCACTTCCAGATCAAGGCTCCAAAAACCCTGCTGGCCGAGGATATAAGCCACCGGTTCGCCCTGCTGACGACGCTGGATGGCGGTCTGAAAGCGCTGCAACTGTTCAGCGTTCAACTCACGCTCGGGCCAGGTACGCAGATAGCTACGCGGTTTACCCAGTACGGCCGCCAACAACAACTCGGCATCCAACTGTGCAGTGTCCGATCCTGGCAGCACAACGCTGGCCAGCAGGTGTTGAATACTTGAGGCGCTGCCTTGGCCGCTCAAGGATCAGTCGCCCAGCGCAGCCAATTGGTCGGCCTGGTATTCGCTGAGCAGCGGTTCAATCACCGCGTCAACGCCACCGGCCAACACATCGTCGAGGTTATAGAGGGTCAGGTTGACGCGGTGATCGGTCACCCGCCCCTGGGGAAAGTTATAGGTGCGAATACGCTCGGAGCGGTCACCGGAACCCACCAGCAAACGGCGGGTATCAGAGATCTCTTTATGCGCGGCTGCTTCCTGCTGATCGTTAAGCTTGGCCGACAACCAGGCCATGGCCTTGGCGCGGTTCTTATGCTGCGAACGCTCTTCTTGGCATTCGACCACGATGCCGGACGGCAAGTGGGTGATACGAATGGCCGAATCGGTTTTGTTAACGTGCTGACCACCCGCGCCCGAGGAGCGATAGGTGTCAACGCGTAGGTCTGCCGGGTTGATCTCGATGGCTTGCTGCTCATCGGGCTCGGGCAAAACGGCCACGGTGCAGGCCGAGGTATGGATACGGCCTTGGGATTCGGTTTCCGGCACCCGCTGGACGCGGTGCGCGCCAGACTCGAACTTGAGCTTGGCGTAAACATTGTCACCTTCAACGCGGGCGATCACTTCTTTATAACCGCCGTGCTCGCCGATGTTCTCGGACAAAATCTCCACCCGCCAGCCGCGCTTTTCGGCGTAGCGCGAGTACATGCGGAACAGGTCGCCGGCAAAGATCGCCGCCTCGTCGCCACCCGTGCCGGCGCGCACTTCGAGAAATACGTTGCGCCCGTCGTTGGGGTCTTTGGGCAGCAGCATGCGTTGCAGACGCGCTTCCAGGTCGGCCAGTTGCTCTTTGCTGTCGGCCACTTCCTGCTCGGCCATTTCGCGCATATCCGGGTCGCTGTCTTTGAGCAACGCCTGGGCGCCCTGCATATCGGCGGTGACTTTGCGGAATTCGACCAGCAACTGCACCACCGGCTCGACCTCGGCGTACTCCTTGGAATACGCGCGAAATTTGCTC
Organism: Pseudomonas sp.; assembly: GCF_037994325.1. GTDB lineage: Bacteria > Pseudomonadota > Gammaproteobacteria > Pseudomonadales > Pseudomonadaceae > Aquipseudomonas. The sequence goes on along the minus strand of NZ_JBBNAH010000403.1, from coordinate 16,654 downwards.
TGATCGCTGATCACTTCGGCGTCGCCAAGCAGCGCCGTCAGTTCCTCGTAGCGGTCGTGGATCATGTCCAGTTTGTTTAGCAGTGACGCTTTCATTGCGGGGCTTTATCCGTGGTGCTCTCGTCGAGCGCAAAGAGTTCCTGAGCCACGGTCAACGCATCAATGCGTCCGTCGGCCGAGAGTTTTTTCAGTTGCACGCTGGGGGCGTGCAGCAACTTATTAGTCAGGCCGCGGGCCAATTGCGCCAGTGCCTCTTCGGCCGACGTGCCATTGGCGAGCATGCGCTGGGCCTTGGCCAACTCGTCGTCGCGCAAGCGCTCAGCCTGTTGCCGGTATGCTTTGAGCACATCAACGGCGGCCAATTCGCGCAGTCGCGACATAAAGTCGCTGGTGCCGATAGCCACCAACTCTTCAGCGGCCTGGGCAGCACCTTGGCGGCTTTTCAAGTTCTCGGCGATCACATCATGGAGATCGTCGACGGTATACAGATAAACGTCATCCAGCTCGCCCACTTCCGGCTCGATGTCGCGCGGCACGGCGATATCGACCATAAAAATCGGCTTGTGCTTGCGCAGCTTCAACGCGCTTTCCACCGCGCCCTTGCCGAGAATCGGCAGCTGGCTGGCAGTGGAACTGATGACGATATCGCTGGTGACAAGCTCTTGCGGAATTTCCGAGAGCAGCACCGCATGGGCGCCAAATTGCTCAGCCAATTGGCTGGCACGTTCGAGGGTGCGGTTGGCAACAACGATGCGTTTCACCCCCTGTTCATAGAGATGACGGGCCACCAACGTAATGGTTTCGCCGGCCCCGATCAGCAGCGCGGAACTGTTGTTCAGGTTGGAAAAAATCTGCTTGGCCAGGCTGACGGCCGCAAAGGCTACGGAGACCGGGTTCTCGCCAATGGCAGTGTCGGTGCGCACTTGCTTGGCGGTACTAAAGGTGGCCTGAAATAAACGCCCGAGCAGCGGGCCAACGGTGCCGGCCTCGCGAGCCACAGCGTACGCGGACTTCATCTGGCCGAGAATCTGCGGCTCGCCGAGCACCATGGAGTCCAGCCCGGAAGCCACGCGCATCATATGTCGCACGGCGGAATCATCCTGATGCACATAGGCACAGGCGCGTAACTCATCGAGGCTGAGTTGGTGATAGTCCGCCAGCCAGGCCAGCACGCCGTCGGCGGTCAGGCTGTCTTGCTCGATATAGAGCTCGCTGCGATTGCAGGTCGAGAGAATTGCCGCCTCGCGGCTGGCAGTGCGCGAACATAACTGCTGCAATGCCTCAACCAACTGCTCCGGGGTGAACGCCACGCGCTCGCGGACGTCTACCGAGGCGGTCTTATGGTTGATACCAAGGGCAAGAAAGGTCATGCAGGGTCGCTGACAGAATCCGGAAGCCGCCAATTGTCCTACTTCACCAGATTGAGAACAACCACCGCTGACCATTGTCCTAAATGTCGGTAGCCTGTGATGCGCAGAGCCAACCATAGATAGGCGCTCGCCCCATGGGTTTTGCCCCACGGCTTGTGTCATGATGCCCAAACCGCAGGTAAGTCGCCCTTTCCTATATATGAATAAATCGTTGCCATTGTTCGCCGCCGTCTTGTTTCTCGGGGGCTGTGCCAGCCTGAGCCCCTCCAAGCAGGACGGCACACCGCCGGTGGAAGACACCGCGCCAGCCGCCGTTGCCAAACCTGAGGTGTATAGCTCGTTCAGCGAAGAGACCTTGCTCTCGCTGCTGACCGCCGAGCTTGCCGGGCAGCGCAACCGCTTCGATATCGCCCTGGAAAATTACATTCAGCAAGCCAACGAAACCCAGGATGCCGGCGTTGCCGAGCGCGGGTTCCGTATTGCTGAGTACTTGGGTGCCGACGAACCCGCGCTGGAAACCTCGCTGATCTGGGCGAAAAACGCCCCGGATAATCTCGAAGCGCAACGCGCCGCGGCTATTCAACTCGCACGCGCCGGCCGCTATGACGAGTCCATGGTATTCATGGAAAAAGTCCTGCAAGGCCAGGGTGATACCCACTTCGACTTTCTCGCACTGTCCGCCGCCGAGACTGATCCCGACACCCGCGCAGGCTTGTTGCAAAGCTTCGACCGCCTGCTGGTGAAATATCCGGATAACGGCCAACTGCTGTTTGGCAAAGCCCTGCTCTTGCAGCAGGACGGCCACCCGGACACCGCACTGAAACTGCTTGAAGATCAGAAAGCCGCCACCCACGACGTCGCCCCACTGCTGCTGCGCGCTCGCCTGCTGCAAGGTATGAAACGTGGCGACGAAGCCGTGCCGCTGCTAGAAAAAGGCATCAAGCAGCACCCGGACGACAAGCGCCTGCGCCTGGCCTACGCCCGTTTGCTGGTGGAGCAGAATCGTTTGGACGACGCCAAGGTTGAGTTTGCCTCCCTGGTGCAGCAATTCCCCGATGACGACGATCTGCGTTTCTCCCTGGCGCTGGTTTGCCTGGAAGCCCAGGCCTGGGAAGAGGCGATCGGCTATCTGCAAGACCTGGTCGAACGTAACAGCCATGTCGACGCCGCCCACTTCAACCTCGGCCGCGCCTACGAAGAGCTAAACCAGAAAGACAACGCCGTGCAGGAGTTTGCCCTGGTCGGCCCTGGCAATGACTACCTGCCGGCACAACTGCGCCAAGCCACTATTTTGTTCGATAGCGGCCGCAGCAGTGAAGCGGCGAAACTGCTCGCCGAAGCCCGCGACAGCCAACCGGATTACGCCATTCAGCTGTACCTGATCGAGGTGGAGGCGCAGTCCAACCGTCAGCACTACGACGATGCCTGGGCAATCATTCAAAAAGCACTCAAGCAATACCCAGACGATCTCAACCTGCTGTACACCCGTGCGATGCTGGCGGAAAAGCGCAACGACCTGGCCCAACTGGAAAAAGATCTGCGCACCATCCTTAGCCGCGAACCGGATAATTCCATGGCGCTTAACGCCCTGGGTTACACCCTGGTAGATCGCACTACACGCTATGCCGAAGGCCGCGACCTGATCCAGAAAGCCCATAAGTTGAGCCCGGATGATCCGGCCATTCTCGACAGCCTGGGCTGGGCCAACTACCGCACCGGCAACCTCGACGAAGCCGAGAGTTTGTTGCGCCAAGCCCTGGAACGTTTTCCTGACGCGGAAGTGGCAGCCCACCTCGGCGAAGTGCTGTGGGCCAATGGCAAACAGCCTGAGGCGAAAAAAGTCTGGGCGGCTGCGCAAAAAGAACAACCCGACAACACCATCCTGCGCGAAACCCTTAAGCGCCTGACCGGTTCCGAGAAGCTTTAAGCCCATGCGTTTGCGCCACCTCCTCGTTATTGGCCTGCTCACCGTGCTTAGCGGTTGCGTAGGCCTCACCTCCCATGAATCGCTGGAAGGCCAGGGTGACCCGGCCAAATGGCAGGCCCATAAAGAACGCACCGTTGCCCTCAACGGCTGGCAAATCAGCGGCAAGGTTGGCATTCGCGCCCCGAAAGATTCGGGCAGCGGCACGCTGTTTTGGCTGCAACGTCAGGACTACTTTGACATTCGCTTATCTGGCCCGCTGGGCCGCGGTGCTGCGCGCCTGACCGGGCATGCCGGCGACGTCACCCTGGAAGTCGCCAACCAAGGCCGCTACCAAGCGGCGACGCCGGAAGAACTACTCGAACAACAGCTGGGTTGGCGATTGCCGATTTCACACCTGACCTGGTGGGTTCGCGGCGTCCCCGCACCGGATAGCAAAAGCAATGTCACCCTCGACAGCGAGAGCCACCTGCAACGCCTTACCCAAGACGGCTGGCAAGTGGAATACCTCAGCTACGCCGAGCAGAACGGCTATTGGTTGCCCGAGCGCATGAAGTTGCATGGGCGCAATCTCGACGTAACCCTGGTGATCAAGGACTGGCAACCACGCCAGTTGGGCAAGTGATGTCCGCTGCTCGCCTCACCCTGCCGGCACCGGCCAAACTCAACTTGATGCTGCATATCATCGGCCGCCGCGCCGATGGTTATCACCAACTGCAAACCCTCTTTCAGTTCCTCGACTACAGCGATGAGCTGAGCTTTGCTCTACGCGAAGACGGCGAAATTGTTTTGCATACAGAAATCGAGGGTGTACCTCACGACAGCAACTTAATCGTGAAAGCCGCGCGACAACTGAAAAATAAAAGTGGTTGCGCGCTGGGTGCGGATATCTGGCTGGAAAAACGTCTACCCATGGGCGGCGGTATTGGCGGCGGCAGTTCTGATGCTGCAACCACCCTGCTCGGCCTCAATCACTTATGGCAGCTGGGCTGGAGCCTCGAGCAACTGGCCGAAATCGGCATCGGCCTGGGCGCTGACGTACCGGTATTTGTGCATGGCCACGCTGCCTTTGCCGAAGGGGTGGGCGAAGTGCTGACTCCGGTAGAACTAGAGGAACCGTGGTTTCTTGTGGCAATACCGCAAGTATCTGTCAGCACAGCAGAAATTTTCTCTGACCCGGAGTTGACACGCGATTCTCCCGCGATTACATTGTCGGCCGTTCTCGAGCGGGGCGGTCGTAATGACTGTCAGTCGGTGGTCGAGAGGCGTTACCCAGATGTTCGTAACGCTTTGATCTTGCTAAACAAATTTGTTTCAGTTAGATTAACCGGCACTGGATGTTGCTTGTTTGGGAGCTTCCCTAACAAAGCCGAAGCTGATAAAGTCGCGGCCCAACTTCCAGCCTCCCTGCCAGGGTTTGTTGCTAAAGGTTGTAACGTTTCGATGTTGCACCAGCGGTTACAAAAACTGTCCTGAGAAGCGGATGCTCGGCATCCAGTTGCACACTACAGGGGCGTCGCCAAGCGGTAAGGCAGCAGGTTTTGATCCTGCCATGCGTTGGTTCGAATCCAGCCGCCCCTGCCATTTTCTATACTCATCCAGGTATACCCTCAGCCGGCAGGTACTGCGCGTGTCCAAGATGATGGTCTTTACGGGGAATGCTAACCCCGATCTGGCGCGACGTATCGTACGTCAGCTGCATATCCCACTCGGCGATGCCTCCGTTGGAAAGTTTTCTGACGGTGAAATCAGCATTGAGATCAACGAAAACGTTCGCGGTAAAGACGTCTTCCTGATCCAGCCGACATGCGCGCCAACCAACGATAACCTGATGGAACTGGTGGTAATGGCTGATGCCTTCCGCCGCTCCTCGGCTACTCGAATCACAGCCGTGATCCCCTACTTCGGTTACGCCCGCCAGGATCGCCGTCCGCGTTCTGCTCGCGTTGCTATCAGCGCCAAAGTGGTGGCTGACATGCTGACCGTTGTCGGTATCGACCGCGTTCTGACTGTTGATTTGCACGCCGACCAAATTCAGGGCTTCTTCGATATTCCAGTAGATAACATCTACGGTTCGCCAGTGCTGGTGGACGATATCGAAGATCAACGTTTTGAAAATCTGATGATCGTGTCTCCGGACATTGGCGGTGTAGTGCGTGCTCGCGCTGTCGCTAAGTCCTTGGGCGTGGATCTGGCCATCATCGACAAGCGTCGTGAGAAGGCCAACCACTCCGAAGTGATGCACATCATTGGTGATGTTGAAGGCCGTACCTGCATCCTCGTGGATGACATGGTCGATACCGCTGGCACACTCTGCCACGCGGCTAAAGCCCTGAAAGAACATGGCGCTGCCAAGGTTTTTGCCTACGCAACCCACGCTGTTCTCTCTGGTCGTGCCATCGAGAACATCGAAAACTCCATGCTCGACGAACTGGTGGTTACCAACACCATTCCATTGTCAGCAGCTGCTCAAGCCTGCAAACGTATCCGTCAGTTGGATATCGCGCCGGTAGTCGCTGAAGCGGTACGCCGCATCAGCAATGAAGAATCGATCAGCGCGATGTTCCGCTAAGGGCTAAATCCCTGGCTGCATTGTGCAGAACGAAAGTGCCCCGCCTCGTGCGGGGCTTTTTGCCTAACCGCTTTCTATTGCCGGTCGCAAGCATAGAAAAGCGTTGATGCTTTATCTGGAGATTCACCATGACTGATTTCGCCCTGAATGCTGAAGTGCGTTCCGACCTGGGGAAAGGTGCGAGCCGCCGCCTGCGTCGTCTCGCCGCCCAAGTTCCCGCCGTAGTTTACGGTGGTGACAAAGAGCCCGTTTCCATCACCCTGCTGGCTAAAGAAGTTGCCAAGCTGCTGGAAAACGAAGCTGCCTACAGCCACGTTATCGCTCTGACCGTTGCCGGCAAAGCTGAGAACGTTGTGATCAAAGCCCTGCAACGTCACCCAGCCAAAGGCCACGTGCTGCACGCTGACTTCGTACGCGTTGTTGCTGGCCAGAAACTGAACGTTCACGTTCCATTGCACTTCATCAACCAAGAAACTTCGGTTGGCGTGAAGCAGCAAGGTGGCGAAGTTTCCCACACCGCCGCTGAAGTTGAAGTTTCCTGCGAGGCTAAAGACCTGCCGGAATTCATCAACGTTGACATGGCTAACGTTGAAATCGGTCAGATCGTTCACCTGTCCGACCTGGTTCTGCCAGCTGGCGTTGAACTGGTTGCTCTGGCCCACGGCAAAGACTTGCCGGTAGCCAACATCCACGCTTCGCGCGTACCAAAAGAAGACGAAGAAGGCGCAGCCGAGTAATTCTCGCCTGCTCTAAGGAAGGGCTCCTGTCGTGACTGCCGTACAACTGATCGTCGGCCTGGGTAATCCAGGCGCTGAATACGAACAGACCCGGCATAACGCAGGGGCCCTTTTTGTTGAGCGTCTCGCTGCGGCCCAACGGGTCAACTTAGTAGCAGAGCGCAAATTTTTCGGTCTGACGGCGCGTTTCAGCCATCAAGGCCACGATATTCGTCTGTTGATTCCCACGACCTATATGAACCGCAGTGGTCAGGCCGTTGCGGCCATGGCCAGTTTCTACCGCATTCCGGTAGACGCCATTCTGGTCGCGCACGACGAACTCGACATGCCACCGGGCGTTGCCAAATTCAAACAAGGCGGCGGGCACGGCGGCCATAACGGCTTGCGCGACATCATTGCGCAACTCGGCAATCAGAACACCTTTCACCGTTTGCGGCTTGGCATTGGCCACCCCGGTGAAGCCAGTAAAGTGTCCGGTTTTGTGCTTGGCCGCGCCCCGCGCAGCGAGCAGGAAAAGCTGGATGCCAGCATCGACTTTGCCCTCGGCGTGCTGCCAGAGGTTTACGCCGGGGAATGGAACCGGGCGATGAAACTCCTGCACAGCCAGAAGGCCTGACCACTCTTTTTAGCGAATTCACTTCCGCGAGGATTACACCATGGGATTTAACTGCGGCATCGTCGGCCTGCCTAACGTTGGCAAGTCCACCCTGTTCAACGCCCTGACCAAATCCGGTATCGCGGCGGAGAACTTCCCGTTCTGCACCATCGAGCCGAACAGCGGCATTGTGCCGATGCCCGACCCGCGTCTGGACGCCCTGGCAGCCATCGTTAACCCCAAGCGCATCCTGCCAACCACCATGGAATTCGTCGACATCGCCGGCCTGGTGGCCGGCGCCTCGAAAGGTGAAGGCCTGGGTAACAAGTTCCTGGCCAACATCCGCGAAACCGACGCCATCGCCCACGTAGTGCGCTGCTTCGAAGACGAAAACGTGATCCACGTTTCCAACAGCGTCGACCCCAAGCGCGACATCGAGATCATCGACCTTGAGCTGATCTTCGCCGACCTCGACAGCTGCGAAAAACAACTGCAGAAAGTGACCCGCAACGCCAAAGGCGGCGATAAAGACGCCGTGGCGCAGAAGGCCCTACTGGAACAGCTGATCAACCACTTCACCGAAGCCAAGCCCGCGCGCAGCCTGATGAAGAACATGGGCGCCGACGAGAAAGCGATCATTCGCGGCTTCCACCTGCTGACCACTAAGCCGGTGATGTACATCGCCAACGTGGCCGAAGACGGTTTTGAAGACAATCCGCTGCTCGACGTGGTCAAAGCCATTGCCGAAGAAGAAGGCGCGATCGTGGTACCGGTATGCAACAAAATTGAAGCGGAAATTGCTGAGCTCGACGACGGCGAAGAAAAGGACATGTTCCTTGAGGCCCTGGGCCTGGAAGAACCTGGCCTGAACCGCGTGATTCGCGCCGGCTACGAAATGCTCCATCTGCAAACCTACTTCACCGCTGGCGTTGAAGAAGTGCGCGCCTGGACCGTCCGTGTAGGCGCCACCGCACCGCAAGCTGCTGGCGTGATCCACACTGACTTCGAAAAAGGCTTTATCCGCGCCGAAGTGATTGCCTACGACGACTTCATCCAATTCAAAGGTGAAGCTGGCGCCAAAGAAGCCGGCAAATGGCGCTTGGAAGGCAAGGAATACGTGGTTAAAGACGGCGACGTGATGCACTTCCGCTTCAACGTCTAAGCCGCTGCAACGCTGCAAAAAAAGGCCGGCCCCTGATGAGGGAGCCGGCCTTTTTTATGGACTGAAACTTAGCCTGTGTATTTTTGCAGGTTAGCCATCATGGCTTGCAAAGCTTGCAGGCTGTCTTCTGGGTGGCTGGCACCGTCGAAGTCGCCGATCTGTTTCCAGGCGGCGGCGACATCGTCGGCATCAAAACCGGCTTTGGGGTCGAAGCCGGCGCCATTGCTGCGCTCCCAACGAACTTTGCCGATCCAGCCGCCACCCACTTCGTACAGACCTGCAGTGTCTTGGCAGTTTTCGCTGCCCAGGTACACCACCAGCGGGCTGATCAGTTCGGGCTTGAGCTGATCGAATACTTGCTGCGGGATCAAGCCTTCAGTCATACGCGTGCCGCCAGTGGGGGCGATGGCGTTAACGAAGATATTGTTTTTACGCCCTTCGATGGCCAGAGTGCGGGTCAAGCCATAGAGGCCAAGCTTGGCCATGCCGTAATTGGACTGACCGAAGTTGCCGTAAATGCCCGAGGTGGACGAGGTAAAGATAACCCGGCCGTAATTCTGTTCACGCATATGTGGCCAGGCGGCGCGGGTTACTTTGTAGGCGCCGGCGACGTGCACTTGGTAAACCAGATCCCAGTCGGCGTCTTCCATTTTGTGGAAGGTTTTGTCGCGCAGGATGCCGGCGTTGTTGACCACCACATCGATACGGCCAAAGGCGTCGAGGGCGTTTTGCACAATCTTATCGCCGTCGGTAACCGAATCGTGGTTGGCCACAGCGGTGCCGCCGGCTTCGCGAATTTCTGCAACCACGCGGTCTGCTGCCGAAGCGTTGGCGCCTTCACCGTGGGTGCTGCCGCCCAAGTCGTTAACCACCACCTTGGCGCCAGCTTTGGCGAATGCCAGGGCGTGGGCGCGGCCAATACCACCGCCAGCACCGGTGACGATCACAACCTTATCTTCAAAACGAACGGACTCGCTCATAAACAGCTCCTGTGGCAGATGGCAGAACATGCGTTGCGTCGAGTTTCCGGGAGCGCAGCGGCCGCCACAATAAAGACGGCCAGACCTGAATGGCGCCCAATAAGGTTAGGGCATGATTCGCCGCTGGCCTGCGCTATCGACCGGGAGTCGGCGCCGGGCAGCGTTCAGCCGCTTCGACGGGCGCAGCAACGGCGCTGTAGCGATACATAACATCGCGGTCCGGCGCCCCACCGGCAATGATCAAGAACATGCCGAAACTGCTGGTGTGGATAGCCGCCTGCAGCTCCGCAGGGTTGTTCAGGTTCAGGGTTACTTCGCGGTTGTTATGGCCCCAAGCCAGAAGTGGAATGCCGTTAAAGTCGCTATCGGCGAAGTGATAGTGCTGACCGTCCAGCGTGCCGGCGATGCTCAGTTGCCCCACACAACGGCCCACGCGGTGCAGGCGCACGGTAAGCTGCTGGTCCCCCTCAATCTGCAAATGCACCAGCCCGGCAGTGTCGGGCGCATCGAGCACCGGGAAGTTGGCGCGGCTGGCCAATAACGGCCAGAGCCCTGGCGCGTACTGCGGACTGCCCAGCGGCTGCTGGGCGTACCAGCCATCAAACAGCAACGGTGCATCTTTTACCGGCGTGGTGCTCGCGCAGCCGCCCATAAATAGAACCGCAGCTAAAACCGCAACCTTGCGCATACCGTCCCCCGCCGAAAAAGTCTGCGGCTAGGCTACAGCAGTGCCTGCCAACGCGGCACGAAATGCCAGGTAATGCTGCAACACCTGCTCCGGCGCCTCGGTTTGCGGGTAATGGCCGATGCTGTCGAGCAATACGGTGTCGGGCTGGGGGATCAGCTCGCGGTAGCGCGCGACCATATGCGCGCCGGAAATCGGGTCCACCGCGCCATCGATTACCCGCAGCGGCAAACCGCATTTTTGCATCGCCGCAACCCAGCGCTCACGTTGCTGACGCCGTTCGGGAATGTAGTGGATCAAGCGGTGCATGACGGCTGGGCCATTCTCGCGGGCGATCAGGCTCCAGAAATCATCGAGTTCCTGCTCGCTAGGCTGCGTATTGGGGCCAAACACCTGAGCAAAGCTGGCAGCCAACTTCTTGCGGCTAAACAGGCGACCAATCAACGGCCCTAACGGGCTTAGCAGCAGCTTTTGCACCAGCACCGGGCGATGGGTTTCCGGGAACAGACCGCCGTTGAGAAACACGCAAGAGGCCAGCCGCACACGGCCTTCGTAGTGCCGCGCGATAAGCTCCTGTGCCACGCTATCGCCATAGTCGTGGGCCAGCACGTGCACCGGGCCGTCGATATGCAGATGGCGCAGCAGCGCTTGCTGGATATCGGCCTGCTCCAGCAAGCGGTAGTCGTGCCTACGGGGCTTGGCCGAATCGCCAAAGCCCAGCATGTCGCAGGCAATCACCTGGTAGTGCTGGGCCAAGGTCTGCCACAGGTAATGCCAGTCCCAACTCGCCGTGGGAAAGCCGTGAATCAGCAACAACGGCTCGCCCTGACCAGCGCTCCAGTAAGCAATGTTGTGGCCCTCAAAGGTCAGGCTCTTCCCCTGCGCGCGCCAGTCACGCAAGGAAATACCGGCGAGTGCCGGCGCCATTAAACGGCGTAGCCAGGGTTTTGCTGATCGAGCTTACGTAGCAGTGCCGGCCAGGCCAGGCTACCGCCCATGCCTTGGGCGGTTTTCATCACGCCCTGCACCATGGCTTTGGCGCCATCAAGGATTTGCTGCGGAATGTGGATAAGTTCAGCGCCGCCACTCTGCGCCATCACCTGCACTTCGCAGGCGCGCTGTAGGGTGAACATCATCAGAAAGGCGTCGGCGATGCTGCTAGAGCAGGTCATCAGGCCGTGGTTGGGCAGAATCATAAAATTGCTTTCACCCAAGTCCGCCTGCAAACGGGCCTTTTCTTCATGGTTCAGCGCCACGCCCTCATAGCCGTGGTAGGACAGGCTAGACAGCACAAACAGCGACTGTTGCGACAACGGCAGCAAGCCCTGCTTTTGCGCCGAGACCGCAATGCCCGCGGCGGTATGGGTATGAATCACGCAACCGACGTCATGCCGCACTTCGTGCACGGCGCTGTGGATGGTGTAGCCGGCTGGGTTGATCTCGTAAGGGCTGTCCATTTGCTTAACGCCGTTGAGGTCAACCTTGACCAGGCTGGAAGCGGTGATCTCGTGGAACATCAAGCCAAACGGGTTGATCAGGAAGTCTTCGGTGCCGGGCACCTTGGCGGAGATATGGGTAAAGATCAGATCGTCCCAACCATGCAGGGCGATCAGGCGGTAACAGGCCGCGAGGTCAACACGGGCCTGCCACTCCGCAGGGGAGACGTGGTCTTGGATATTCGGCACGGATTTAATTTGCGCAACGGTCACGGTAGCCACCTCGGTTTTATTGTTTTAAGTGAGGTTGGAGTCTAGCGAGGGATACAGAGCGCGGTAGTCGCTATTGCAGCCAGGTTAGTGGCCGAGCGAGTCAGGGATGGGAGTGGCAGCTGACCGCGGTGGCGGCGCAATAGGGGATAAGCTCCCCTCGCCCGCTTGCGGGAGAGGGGGTGGGGGTGAGGGGCTTTTCAGGCCTTGAATGCAGTAACCAAGTCCGCCAACCACGGCTCAGCATCACTCTCCGGCGTCACCGTCTCACTGGCATCCAAGCGCAGCATCGGCAGCACTTCACGCAGCCCCAGCTCGGCAAACAACTCACGCAGCTGCTCACCACCGCCGCAAAAGGTGTCGCCATAACTGGCATCGCCCAGGCCAATCACGGCACCGGGCAAACCGCGCCATTGGCTCGGCAGCTCATCACGAATGGCGTAGTACAACGGTTGCAGGTTGTCTGGCAGCTCGCCCATGCCAGTGGTCGAAGTCACCGCCAAAAACGCTTCCGGGCCGAAGGCTTTGACGTCATCCAAGGTCGCGCGCGGGTTATGCCAGGCGTCGAAGCCAGCGGCTTTGAGCAACTTTTGCGCATGGCGCGCCACTTCTTCTGCGCTGCCAAATACCGAACCGGACAAAATCGCAATTTTCATCAAAACACTCCCCGAGCTGGCTAAAAAACGCCGGGCATTATGCCTGAGCCTCGGTGCTTGTAGTTTTCAGGATGCCGATGGCTCTAGGACAAGGGTTGCGCCCCGCTTATCGGAAATATCCTACAAGCGCCTAATAAAAACGCTGTACGACGGTCCTAGCAACACTTCTCTATCGCTTGCCCAGCTGTTCGGAGCACGCCATGCAAGACACACATCTGTTGACCAGTGAAGAGCTGGACTTCATCCAAGACCTGCCGTTCGCGCAGCCGGCTTCATCGCAGACGCCGAGTTTGAAGGTCGACGGCGGCACGCAAACCAAAGCCCTGCTTACCCGCCTGGCCGCCAGTGATCAATTGACCATTGAGGCGCACTTCAATGGCGAGCGCGTAACGTTTCCGCTGAATTTGGTCGAAGACGAATTCCATAGTCTGAGCCTGGAAATCGGCGTACCGCAGGTGGTGGAGCAAGGTGCCCCGGAACGGGCCTGGCGCCTGCATATGCAAACCCCCATTGCCCTGCTGGACGAGCATGGTCACGCCAGCGGCATGTGGCTGCACAGCCTGTCCACCACCGGCATGCTGGTGGAAGTGCGCCACAACGCGGTGCCCAACAGCTGCACCCTGTGGCTGCCACAAGCCGATGGCGAGCCGATTCGCCTACAAGGCATCCTCGCCCGCCGCACCGACCAGCGCCTGGTGGCTTACCGCCTGAGTGGGCGTAAAACCGCGCACCGCGAGCGGTTGCGCCAGTACATTTATCAGCAACACCGTCTGCTTAACCCGCTGCAGGCAACGCAAGGCACCTGACGAACTGCCCGCTCTAGTACGCATCTTTGCTGGCATTCACTGGCAAAAAACCACTACTCTTTGCACCTGACGCCCCGCCACCCCTGGGGCGCTTTTTTGCCAAGGCTTTACCCAAGCCGCCGCAAGGTTTTGAGGAGATACACAATGTCTGCTTCCCCCGTCACCCTGATGGTGGCTCGCCGTGTGCCCCGTGAGCAGTACCACGACTTTATGCTCTGGCTGCGCGAAGGCGAACAACTGGCTACCGACTTTCCCGGTTATCTCGGCTCTGGCGTACTCGCCCCACCGGCCGACGATGACGAATTCCAAATCGTATTCCGCTTCGCTGACGCCGAACTGCTCGCCAGTTGGGAGCACTCCGCCTCGCGCCGTGCCTGGCTGCAACGTGGTCAAGGGCTGTTCGCCCAGCCGCTGGAACACCGCGTGCAAGGCATTGATGCCTGGTTTGGCAGCGCCAGCCGTAACGTGCCGCGCTGGAAACAAAGTGTCGCCATCTGGTTGGCGTTTTTTCCGGTGTCGCTGGCATTCAACCTGATCTTTGGCGGGATTCTCAGTGAGCTACCGCTGGCCGTGCGCATCTTGCTCAGCACCCTGGCGCTGACGCCGTTGATGACCTACTGGTTTATTCCCCTCTCCACCCGCCTGCTGGCGCCGTGGCTGCATAAGCGCAAAGCGTTGCGCGAGCCATCGGCGTCGACGCTGGCCACTGCGGCTAAGTAGGTCATCAGGTAGCACGCTGGCTTTTGTGCCAGGCAGCAGACTGGGGTAACGTTGCCAGGCCCGCTTTTACCGGCGGGCCTTTTTCTTGTCTGCGAGTCGCCCATGTCTGTTGCTGCCCCCATTCTGCTCACTGGCGCTGGCCAACGTGTTGGCCTGTTCTGCGCCGAACGCCTGCTTGATGACGGCCACGGGCTGATCGTTACCTACCGCCAGGAGCGGGAAAGTGTGCAACGCTTGCGCGAGCGCGGGGCGATCGCTATTCAGGCCGACTTTTCCAGCGAGACGAGCATTCTGGCCTTTGTCGCCGAGCTAAAAACCCATACCGACAGCCTGCGCGCGATTGTGCATAACGCCTCGCAATGGCTGGCCGAAACGCCGGGCGACGAAGGCGCCATCTTCCAGCAAATGTTCAGCGTGCATATGCTCGCGCCTTACCTGATCAACCTGCATTGTGCAGACCTGCTGCGCCGCTCCAGCCCGGCGGATATCGTGCATATCAGTGACGATGTGGTGCACAAAGGCAGCGCCAAGCACCTGGCCTATTGCGCCAGCAAAGCAGGGTTGGAAAGCTTGACCCTGTCGTTCGCCGCCAAGTACGCGCCCGAGATAAAAGTAAACGGCATCGCCCCGGCCTTGATCCTCTTCAACGACGGCGATGACGCCGAGTACCGCGCCAAGGCGTTGGCCAAGTCGGCGCTGGGTATCGAGCCTGGCGCCCAAGTGGTCTACCAGAGCCTGCGTTACTTACTGGATAACACCTATGTCACCGGCACAACGCTAAGCGTCAATGGCGGCCGGCATTTGAAATAAACACGGGCCCAGGCCCTCGTTAAACGATTGGATGGAGTACACCGCTATGCCGAGACTGGAGCCTGGAATGGCGCGCATTCGGGTCAAAGACCTGCGCCTGCGCACCTTCATCGGAATAAAGCAGGAAGAGATCGACAACAAGCAGGATGTGCTGATCAACCTGACCATCCTCTACCCTGCTGTCGACGCCGTGCAGGTCAACGACATTGAGCACGCGCTGAACTACCGCACCATTACCAAAGCCATTATTGCCCACGTCGAAAACAACCGCTTCGCCCTGCTGGAGCGCCTGACCCAGGAGCTGCTTGACCTGGTAATGGCGCACCCAGCCGTACGTTATGCCGAAGTGGAAGTGGATAAGCTGCATGCCCTGCGCTTTGCCGAGTCGGTGTCGATCACCCTCGCCGGCCACCGCTAAAGCGCTTGCCCGCATTGCCGTGCGGGCCTGGCGCTTTTATCATCGCGCCCATTCCAGCCATTCTTCCAGCCGCACGCTCTCGGAGTACCGCGCCATGACCGAGCAAGAACAGATCGAACTCGAAGCCGCTGCCTTTCGCCAGCTTGTGCAACACCTGCGCGACCGCACCGACGTGCAAAACATCGAGCTGATGAACCTCGCCGGGTTCTGCCGTAACTGCCTGTCCAAGTGGTACAAGGCCGCTGCCGACGATATCGGCCTGCCCGTGAGCATCGACCAGGCCCGCGAAGAGATCTACGGCATGCCGTACAGCGAGTGGAAGAGCAAACACCAGAAAGAAGCCAGCAGCGATCAGCAGGCGGCGTTCAACAAGGGCCACAAGTAATGACTGCACTCTCCGATTTCCGCGCCGCGCTGCACAGCGACGGCCATCTGTTCGCCAGCACCCTGACGTTTATTGCCGAGCACTATGAGTACCAGCCCAGCGCCTTTGTAAACGGCACCCAGAACAACGCCAGCGGGCAGAACGAAGGCTCGTGCAAAACCCTCGGTTTGGCCCTGCTTGAAGGCCTGAGTCTGGAAGAAACCTTGCGCGCATTCGGTGAGCATTACCGCAGTGTATTGGCCACACCCACCGGCACTGACCACGGCAATATTCGCGCGCTGATGGATACCGGTTTGAACGGTGTCAATTTCGAGCAGCAACCGCTCAAGCGCAAGGCTTGAGGCGCTAAGCAAAGAAAGTTTTCTTTGTAGCCAAAATCCTACATACATCACAGAAACCACCGCTTATTCTGCCCGCCGGTGTACACCATGGACGGTGCCCTGCGGCTGCAAGAATGCGCCCCACCGTCCGCTCTTTGGAGTTGCACGGATGCAGCAAACCTTGATGCAGCAACAAACCCTTGTGTGGAAACCCTGGTTTAACCCGGGCGTGGAAAACCTGCGCCTGCGCCAGGACGACAGCGGCATTCATGCCAGCAGCCATTTGATTCAGAGCGTGCGTGGCAACAGCATCGCCGCCACCTACGTGCTCAACTGCGACCCGCGCTGGCGCTTTCGCCGCCTGTGGCTAAAGGTCGACAACCTCGGCCAGCGCAGCCTGACGCTGGAGCGCGACATTCGCGGGCGCTGGCTGCTCAATGGCCAACCGCGCGACGACCTGAGCGACTGCCAACACGTCATGCTCTCGGCCACGCCCTTTACCCATACGCCAATCCTACAACGCAGCGCCTTGGAAATCGGGCAAAGCGAAGACGTGCAGGTGGCCTATGTGGACATGCTCGGCTTTACCGTACAACCGCGCAGCCAGCGCTACCAATGCCTGCGCCAGCAGGATGAGCACACCCTGTATCGCTACGAGACAGCGGGCAAACAGAGCCGGGAACTGACCATGGACAGTCAGGCGTTTTTGACCAAGGCCAGTGAGCAATACCTGCGCCTGACCTCGAAGCTGGCGTTGGAACTGAATACCTGGGTGTAAGGCGCCTTGGATGGAGTCGGTCCGCGTTCGG